>JACPBJ010000083.1 GCA_016180375.1 Nitrososphaerota archaeon
GATATAGAAGAAAGCGAAAACTACATTCTTGATTTTAATAGCGCATACAAACCGTTTTGCGCGTACAGCGAAGATTATGTATGCCCTCTGCCTCCGAGGGAAAACTGGCTCAGCGTCGAGATAAAAGCAGGAGAAAAGACATACGAAAAATGATTATAGTTTCGTGATGGATGAAAGCCACGCCTGGCCTCCATAATCGTGAAGAGAAGTAGCGAACTTTGCTTCGCGAACGTAATTTACGCGCCACCCATTTCGAAATGTTTCCCTGATCTCTTCCTGAGTGACTCTCCTCGGACCACCCCAATCCTTTGGTTCTTTATCGCTGAAGCAGAGCATGTAGTAAGTGCCCCTAGGCTTGAGCGTATCGGCTAAACTTCTTACAAACACAGGACGCTCATCATCGGAGAAGACATGAAACAATCCACAGTCGATGATGGAATTAAATTTCCTTCCTAGACTGTGTAGGTCTAGAGCATCCCAGACGAGAAAATTCACTTTCACACTTCTCTGCTTGGCCTTCGCTTTAGCTTTCTCGATAGCTCTGGGCGCAGCATCTACGCCCCACGTTTCATGACCCAAGCCAGCAAGGTATATTGCATTCTCTCCGGTTCCGCAGCCCACATCGAGAACGCTGCCTTGAATCTCACCTTTTTCTGCTATCTGAACGAATTCTGGCTGCGGGCGCCCTATATCCCAAGGCGGAACGCCCATGTAGGCACCATCAAAGAAAGCAGTCATTCATTTTACTTTGAATGAAGTAGCCTATATTCTTGGCAGTTTTATGTAATGAACTAGGTATTCCATTACAGTATTAGCCACCTTTGGATAATGGTCGTGAAGGAGCGGTGCTGGGAACATTCCTAACGGCTCCTAGCCTCATTCTATAAATTGCAAAGTAGATTACCGCTCCGAGTATGGCTGCGATTATGACCAGAGCAGGCAGGAACTCAATTCCTCCTTTCTCAACAGTAAGATCAAAGAACTGTCCTTGGTAGAAGCTCAGACCTCTGTCGGTAAAGCCTACGACAAATTTGTAATTGCCGGGTTCAAAATTGTTAGCAGTTATGGTAAGTTCAGAAGTCGCCTTGTCCGCTGAATTCATCTGAATGATGTCTGGTAAAAAGACAAAGCTTGCATTTATCACATTACCAGTTGCAGCCATGCTCGCTCGGAGGTGCGGAAAGAAACTTCCTGCTTCGGAACTCTCGAAAGTTATAGGTACCCTTAGTCTTCCCGTCGGAGAAATTGTAAATTTGCTTGATGGAAGGTTCATTTTGATCGGCAACTTTGTATTCGCTGCGATCATCCCTACTTTGTGTCCGACGGTCTCTACGAACCACACATTTCCAGAAGGATCAACTGTAATGTTTTCTGTGAAGGATTGATTTGTTGGTATACGGAATTCACTTATCGTCATCTCCTTCGGCGCTATTTTCACAATTCTGTCGACTCTCTGCTGAATTGTCCATATGTTGCCTTCTCTATCGGACGCTATTCCGTACGTTGCGCCCGTAAGAAGGCCTGTAGCATATTGCTCGACTGTAGAGGCTCTCGGGTCGAATCTTCCAACATTGCTGGTTCTGAATTGAGTATACCAAATCTTTCCTTCTGAATCCAGTGCAATTCCTATGGGGTTTGTGCTGCTATTGCCAGTTCTTGGTAAAGAATACTCTGTGAATTTCGACGATGGTAAATCAAATTTCGCTAGCTTTGCAGGACCAGACTCCATCAACCATAAAGAATTGCTACTATCCAAGAGCAGGTTGCTGGGGCGCGATGCGTTTGTAGGTGTGGAGAATTCCGTAACGCCTTCAGAAGTTCCATTTTTGGCGATTGTGTTGTCAAGTTTCCCCAGCTTCCCCGAATTGAAACCTGCAAACCAGACATCTCCTTTTGCATCTAATGCAATACCCCACGGCTGAGCGTCCGGCGTCGGAATAAGGAATTCATAGAACTTTGATCTAGCTAGATCGAATTTCCTGATCTTATTTTCTGTTGCATCGCCGAACCAGAGATTTCCCTTGGCGTCAAAGGCCATCGACCATATTTGTAGCACTTGAGACTTGCTCGGGATGAGGAACTCTTCCACTTTTCCTGTTTTCGGGTCTAACTTTGCGATGCTCGAGAAATTCCTCAAAGAAATCCAGACATTGCCGGAACTGTCGCTTGCAATTGCAAAAGGGTTGGAACCTTTTGGAAGTGAGAATTCCTTCACGAATCTTGATGAATCTTGCTGCGCTTCAACCTTAACGGTAACTGCTGTCAAATTTAGAATCATCAACAAGAGCAGGCAGGTCTTTAACATTCGATTGAATTTCAAGGACGCACAATTCCCTTAACAACCTTTCCCGCTTTTACGACCACCTTTGGATACAATACACTATCAGGCACGACCTTTGCACGCTTTTCAACCCTGCATCCAGCTCCCAGCATCGACCCTCTGATTTCAGCGCCTTCACCAATGAAGCATTTTTCCGCTATTACGGAAGATTCTACTAGGGCATTTTCCTGAACCTCGCACTCCCCATAGACGATCGAGGATAGAATTCTGGCTCCGCTGCCGACCTTCGAATTCTTGATAATTACCGCATCAGGACCTAGCCTCGCCCCTCTTTCAATTCTAACACCTTCATCAATCACCGAAGGGTTTGCAACAGAAGAATTACTGTCTATCATGACGTTTTTTCCAACGTGCACATTACCTCTTACCTCCCCTTTTATCGTAGACTCTGCAGATATGCTCCTGCTCATATTCGCAAGGTACCATCTATTCGCTTGCATGTATCCGTCCTTTTCACCGGCATCGATCCAGAAACCGTCGAGCAAGAACCCAAATGCAGAAGCGGTCTTGCTCAGAATAGCAGGAAACAAATCTCGAGCAAAATCATACGGCTTTCCATCTGGGATTTCATCAAGCACAGAAGGCTCGATAACGTATATGCCAGTGCTGGCAAGTTTGCTTGGTGCTTTCTTCGGTCTCTCGATTAATTCATTGACGCTGCCATCGCTCCTTAGTACAGCTACGCCGTATAGAGAAGGATCTGCCACTTCTTTCAGCCCTATTGACACTATTCCTCCACTTTCTTTGTGCTGGTTCATGAACTTCACAAGATCTACATTTGTCACAGCATCTCCTTGAACGACGAGGAATGGTTCATGAAGAAGATCCTTCGCAAGTTTGACGCTCCCGGCAGTGCCCATCGACTTGGTGCCTTCGTACACGTGTGTTATGCTTACCCCGTATCTCCTACCATTCCCAAGATAGGAGATTATCTGCTCCTTGAGGTAGCCAACAGTCGTGATAATCTCATTAAAGCCTTGCTTTGCGAGATGAGCTACTAGGTGATGTATTAGAGGATCTTTTCCAACATATAGCATAGGCTTCGGTTTGGTGAACGTCAACGGTCTGATCCTCTGCCCTTCACCGCCAGCTAGAATTACTGCCTTCATCGCCCAGCACCCCTTTCATTTTGGCAAATATATGCTGTGGAATAGCATATAGTGCGTTGGAAGTTTGTATAGCAAAAATTACTCTTCCAGAAGTGGCTGTGTAACAAGACACATCTTGCCGTGGCAGGCACCAAGCCTCCTCACCAATCTTTACCAGGCTGCGATAAACTAATCCCAAAACTTTAGATCCATCATCGATGAAAACTAAAAGCAGTGAAGGCAATATCCCATGTTGGAAGAATTAAGATATCGTTATCCTGAGAAGGTAAAACACACCTGTGGAGGCAGGTAATAATAGCCCATTAGAAATCCTGAAGGATAGGTGTGTTTGAGGATTTACTACTACCCCGACCGTAAATGAATCCTTACTAAGCAAGTTCACACTAAGTGTGTATCAGGGTTCTTGTTCATTGGCTGGACATGACAGATTAGTACCGCTTTGAGTATTGCTTCCTTGGTTTCTTACTATGACTCCTTTTAGCCATATTCGATTTTTCAGCCTCTGAGCTTATTAGCATAATGAATTAAAAATCAGTACTGGTAATTTTGATATCTGTTTTCTGTTCAAAAAGGCTCTATAAGCCGCCTCTGATGACTCTTCAGGGTTTCTTAAGTTTGTTCGGTAGTCCCAAGGATCGGCTCGGGAATAGCTGCCGTGTTAAGATGTTCCTATTCTAGGCCCCGCGTAGCTTCACAGGGCCCGTCTCCCCTAGGGGGGCCTATAAACGATGGGAGAGGGGTCGTTGCTTACCCCTAGAGTTATCAGAACCAATAGCCTAACACTTTTTATCTTGTTAGCAAAGATTTTTGCTCTCGCACAACAAATTAGTTAATGCATTACTACCTTTTAGAGAAAAATGGAAGTCCCCTCTGAATATGCAGCGATGAAAAACGGGTTAGAAGAACGAATAAGGTCGCTTGAAAATGAAAAGGCAAAGATCATCACGGAAATAGCCGGATTAAAAGAAAATATTGAAACCTTTAAGCTGCAACGCAGGGCAAAGTCCTTGGAGGGCGAAGTTTCTGGACTACGCGCTGAAAAGACAGCCTTCGAGGGGGAACTTGCGCGAGTGATGCGAGAAGATGAGCTGCTGACCGAACCAGCTCCAGGCACTACCGATAGCCAGCAAATTCCAGCCCAGCCAAACTAACTAAAAATCTTTACAATTAACAGAAATGTTATGACTCCCACGGAAATGAAGAGACGTTAATCGTGAAGAGGCCTCTTGGTAACGCGTATGGCAAAGTTAGAGCAGTTTGAAGAGGAGCTGCGTCAAGTAACATCTGAGCTACGAGCAGACATAGCATTGTTTCATGAAGTCCTTGTTCTAGCCGAGCTTGAAAAGAGATCGGATCTTTTGCAACAGGAAATCTTGAAACTGAATAAAGAGAAGGTTGAACTGGATGGCGTGGTTGCTCAGCTACACATATGAGTTAAATTTTCCAGCTAGCGCCGAAGAACCTCTTCAGCCTGCCTATGAATCCGTGTAGCTAATTAACTCTTCAGCGGATGGAGCATTGTAATAATGTAAATGGTGCGGTCGCGGGAATAGTCCCGAACGGGCTTGCACTCTTCAGCAGAAAGACCTATGGTGGGCTCTGGCAGGCCGAGAACTAGAAACCTTCATCGGGTCTAGACATTCTTGGGGGCGAAGTAGAGAAGCCGAATCCATAGACGAGATTGACTTCAATTGCCTAGGAAAAATTCAGAAGTCAAAAGCAAAGCGTAAGACCCAGCCGGAGTTCTTTGGGGAACTTACTACCAATTTGGAAAGTATAACAAAAATTACAAATCTATGAATTTTTTTGACATCGGGAGCTTTAATCTGATCAATAGAATATACAAAATGATAAAATCTGGAAAAGATCAATTCTCCACAAGAAATCGAACGCTGCCCCTACTGCGAGCTTTACTATACAAGCACAATGCATCTCGATCTCCATTTAGAATTTCAACATGATGTAAGAACTGAAGGGCGCAATGTGCTCTTTTCCAATAGGGAGGCGATATACTAGAATCGTAAAAGGCTAATTAAACACGTGGTTCATTGGCTTTGCGAATGAGTAGTGCAGAAGTAGCGCAGGAGGAGATTCCAGAAGAGGGAGAGGTAGTAATCGTTACTGTCAGAGAGATTACAGACCATGGAGCGTATGTGACTCTAGACGAATACGATAATCTACGAGCCTTTCTTCACAAGTCTGAAATCACTACCGGATGGGTCAAGCATATTGAGAGGTATGTAAATGTTGGACAGAAAGCGGTTCTTAAAGTTGTAAGGATAAACAGGGCAAGGAGACAGGTTGACCTTTCGCTCAGGCAGGTTTCTGGCGAGGAGAGAAAGGAGAAACTCATTCAGGTAAAGAAGGGCGAAAAGGCACGAGGAATACTCGAAATGGTGAAGCATAAAGCTAAGCTTAGCGATGCAGATCATCAAAAGTACACGCAAATGCTCGCAGATGAATTCGGCTCTACCTATGATGCCTTGGAAGAGATAGCAAGGAATGGCGCGGACGCTCTCAAGAAACTCGACTTCCCTGCCAATTTGGTGGAAGTCTTGGCACAAACCTCGAAAGAGAAGATAGTCTTTCCGACCGTTACCGTGAAGGGGATTATGGAGATTAGCATAGTTCATCCATCAGGCATCAACATCATAAAAGATGCTGTTGGAATCGCGCAGTCAGTGAAGACAGGAGGCTCAAAAGTAACTGTAAT
>JACPBJ010000064.1 GCA_016180375.1 Nitrososphaerota archaeon
CTGATAGTCCTGAAGTATTTCTGGCAAGAATATGGTGGGGAAACATTTTTGGTTTCCCGATTCAAATGATACTGATCTACCACTTCACACTCAGATTTGTTAGCTCGCGGTTCAGTAAGTCGCAGTTTTATACGCTTCTAGGGGCGTACGCATATTGGCTCTTTTGGTGGGGCGCGCTAGTCTTTGATCAAACTTTAGTCCTTGGAACGCCGCGACTCACATCAACTGGGTGGATAGGGGGTCAGGGATCATTAACCCCATACCTGAGCCCAAGTGGAATAGGCCTCATATATGTCGCTATTGACATTTTGATTTTCATAGCACTATTCAGGTATTACCGCTCACGAAAATCGCCGCTGGTAAAACAGCAGATACGTTACGTTTCTCTTGGGATTATCCTACTTAGTGTGGCTTATTACACATTTGGTTTAGCCAGATACTTAGGGGGTAGCAATCTAGTTCCGTATATGGATCCTGTGGCAAAGACAGTTCTACTGCTGGGCCTCAGAAAACATGGATTCTTCTCCATTACACCGGAGGCTGAAATACAATCCGAAGTGCCGTTAAGGTTCAACCTAGCCCAAGGATCTGCGTATCTGGCCTTTGAACCCGAACCAAAATATTCCTTCGAAGTCTTTTCCAATTTGGCTCTAAACGGCCATTTAGGACTATGCGTAACTCGATCTCCTCCCGATAACATTCGTGCAACTTACAGGTTGAAGACAACACCTATTCTATGGCTAACTGAAGAGAAGAGCGATAACGCAGTTGCCCCTTCTGATCTGCACGGAATTCTAGTAACTGTCAAAGCCTTCTTACAAAAAGCGGAGCGCTCTGTCATAATGCTACATGGATTAGAGTATCTAATTTCGATTAATGGGTTCAAACCCGTATTGAGATTAATAGTAAGATTGAATGATCTTGTCCTGCATAAGAATGGTATTCTACTACTACCCGTAGTACCAGGTACCATGAATGAGAAACAGCAGACATTTTTGAGTGCAGAATGTCCCTCGTTGCAGAGATTAGAACTCTCAGAGACCGGAGAAACTGTCACCTCTCCATTCCAGCCTAGACAAGAACTCCATCCGCTTTTGGCAAATGCACCGTTACCTGCTGAAGCGCATGTACAAGAACCATTACAGTTCAAGAGAGAAGATGCAGAAAAGGCATTCCGCTACCTAGCCAAAGCATTTCTAGCAGATTACACCGTCAACAGAGTATCCATAGACTCAGCAGGATGGAGAACATCATTAGAAATTGCAGAGGAAACAAAACTTCCTGCGTACAGGATGTATGGTAAGGGAGGACAAACAGGATCAGCTCTGGTAGAGTTATTCAAGCGAGGATTGGTAGAAACCAGATACTTCCCGGGCCAAAGAGGAAGAGGAGGAACGGTCATGAAAATAAGGGTCAACTATGCCAACCCATATGTAAAGGAAGAACTAGATAGAATAGCAAAACAACCGTAAAAGCCTAACAAAGATTATGAATTACTGAACTGCCGTCATGAATAATGCAGAGTATTAATTTACAATTACTTTATCGATCTCTGCAAATTCTTCTTCCACTTCATCATTATTTGCTTTATATAGGGGGGAGGGGCTAATTTTACACAGGGGCACGCCATCCATTATACTAAGATGCTATTCTTTGCAAATTTGAGCTAACAGGTTTATCCCAATGATGCAACAAAACACGACAATAAATCTTAAGAGCATGGAAGAATGCAATAGTCTTGATGGCCAGCGAGCCCGACGGTGAAGGAACCCCGCGTAATCTCTCCGAAGACAGGCTAAGGGGAGCCGGAAAGCTCGAAACCAAGGAGAAGTTCGGGAAACTTTACCTTCGCCTTATGGGAAGTTTCAAATCTCTGAAGGCGATGGAAGGCAAGGCTTACTCCGAGTTTGTTGGTTCAAAGAGCTCTCTTGATGTCGATGCATTAAGCGACCTTATAGACATTGATTCAGAACTTGCCACGATTCTTTTCCGCATGTCCAGCTGGCTTTCAAAACACAGAAATCTTCCGGTAATCGCTGATAGCGATGTAGCACTGCTGAGCGAAATGGTAGACTTGCTTCAGGACAACGTAAAAAGAAGGGAAAATATGGTACAGAAAAAATAAAAGATAGAAAGGAAGTTTTTGGACTTCTCTTTCTACAGCTTCAGAGCTGCTTTCAGTCCTTTGTATCTGTTCCTGATTGTAACTTCAGTTACGCCTGCAGCCTCAGCAACGTCCTTCTGCGTCTTGTTCTCTCCTTCCAATACGCATGCTACGTAGAGTGCAGCTGCGGCCAGACCCATAGGATCCTTTCCTGCCGATGTTCTTGTTTCTTCAGCCTTCTTAAGTATCAGAAGAGCTCTCCTCTTTGTCTTCTCTGACAGACCCGCCTTACTTGCAATTCTGGAAACACATTTTGTTGGGTCTACGACTGGCATCCTGAGATCCATTTCTCTGAGGAGCAATCTATAGCATCTTGCAATGTCCTTCTTCTTGACGTTGCTTGCAGCGGCAACATCCTTCAGGGTCCTCGGGGTCATCGTGTCCCTACAAGCCGCGTATAGTGAAGCAGATATCAGTGCAGAGATTGATCTCCCTCTGACAAGGCCTCTCTCCAAAGCCTTCCTGTAAATGTACGCAGCCTTCTCTATTACTGCATCGCTAACATTGAGCTTGTCAGCAAGCCTATCAAGTTCACTGAAAGCGGTTCTTAGGTTTCTGTCAACGGGCTCATGAACTTGGCTGCGACCGTCCCATGTCCTCAGCCTTTCAATGGTCGCCTTGATCGAGGATGGAAGTGACTTTCCAGAAGCATCCCTGTCTTCTACTCCAATAACTGTCGCAAGGCCCATATCATGCATGGCCAGCGAAGCTGGAATACCTGTTCTGCTCCTATCGTCCTTCTCTTCCTTTGAGAATGCCCTCCATTCAGGGCCTACTTCTTCGATCTTTTCTCTGACTACATAGCCGCAGTTGCTACAGAAGAGCTCTCCGCCACCAGTATCCACTACCATTGGTCCCCTTCCGCATCTGGGACACCTGTCTACTGATCTGTGCAGCTCAAAGAGTTTACCCAAGTTTTTCTCTGTGGACAATTTTTCACCACAAACCTTTTATCTTCGCAATGAAGAAATGTTAGATGTTACTTATAAATGTTTTGCCATGCTGTCTTTGTGCGTCTTTTGGAGTCTACGTGCTAACTATTTTAAATGAGCCATAAATCTGCTTCGCTGGAACGCAAATAGATGCTGGGCTTGGTGCGTTGATTGAGCAAGGAAATTGGCATAACGGCAAAAAGAGCAGAGAACTTCTCGGATTGGTACGTCCAAGTAGTCATCAAAGCTGGCTTGGCAGATTACGCTGCCACAAAGGGCTTCATCGTTCTTAGACCCTATGGTTACGCTATTTGGGAAAGGATACAGAAGTTCATTGATCACAATCTAAAGAAGAGCGGGCACCAGAACGCATATTTCCCGGTGCTAATCCCTGAAAGCCTTCTTAGCAAAGAAGCCGAACACTTTGCCGGCTTTGTACCTGAGGTATTCTGGGTAACTCAAGCAGGAAACAACCCTATAGGTGAGAGACTCGCAACAAGACCTACCTCAGAAACTATTGCCTATGCTTCATTTGGTAAGTGGATAAGAAGTTGGAGGGATCTCCCTCTGTTGCTTAACTTCTGGAACTCGGTGCTCAGGGCTGAGATTAAAGCGACCAGACCGTTCATCAGAACTTCTGAATTTCTCTGGCAGGAGGGCCACACGGTCCACGCTACGGAAGAGGAGGCAGATGCTGAGGTTATGATGATCGCACAATTGTATAGGAGGCTCATGGAAGATATTCTTGCGATTCCCGTCGAAATCGGCTACAAGAGTGATAAAGAGAAGTTCGTCGGAGCTCTCTATACTATCTCATTAGAAGCGATGATGCCGGATGGCAAGGCGCTTCAGATGGGAACATCACACAACCTCGGACAGAACTTTTCTAAGCCATTTGAGATTAGGTTCTTGGGCAAGGATGGCCAAGAGCATTATGCTTGGCAGGCCTCTTGGGGGATTTCATGGAGGCTTATTGGAGCAACTGTAATGATACATGGAGACGACGAAGTTTTCACATCACTTACAGCGCAGAAGATGAGGGTCTATGTTGACTCAAGAGAGCAGTATACTCCAGGCTGGAAGTTCAACGAATGGGAGATGAAAGGAGTACCAATTCGGATCGAAATAGGACCCAGAGACATCGAGAAGGGACAGCTCACTGTAGTAAGAAGGGATACTGCGGAGAAGTCTTTCATCAAAATAGATAATACTGCTCCAGAAATCAAGAAACTCTTGGTCCAGATACAGAAGAATCTCTCTGAAAAGGCTAAAGGGTTGCTTGCGTCGAAGACAAAGACTGCAAATTCTTATGGTGAGCTGAAGAATTACGTTGAAGCTGATGCAGGGTTCGTAAAAGCCCCTTGGTGCGGAAAGAAAGAATGTGAGGAGCAGGTAAAGGAAGAGACAGGAGCTGACATCAGGCTTATTCCACTAGAAGGAGAAAAGCCAGCACCAAGATGCATGGTTTGTGGTGAAAACGCGATACATATGGTGTATTTCGCGAGGGCATACTAACAAGGTCTCCCTTTGAACATCATAGATCTTCAATTTTTACTGGATCTAGCCAAGGCATACATTGATCAATACGGTTTCTCTGCAATATTCGCCATCAGCCTTCTATCAAGCCTGATAGTCTTCGTTCCAATTCCGTATTTCGTTCCTCTTGCAGTCGCAGCACTACAACTTGACCCGACTCTGGTCGCGCTTACCTCAACAATAGGTGCCGTAATTGCGAAAGTGATCATATTCAGGATCAGCTATTACGGAGGGAAGATTGCAAATGACAAAACTAGGAAGCGAATGCGACCTTTCGAAATCTTGGTTTCAAGATACGGCTGGTTGGCCAGTTTCTTGGCCGCAGCAACTCCGATTCCAGATGATTTGATTTACATACCACTCGGCTTCGTGCGGTATAGCCTTTGGAAGTTTACGGTCTCGCTCTTTGCGGGTAAGTTCTTGCTGACATTTGCTATGGCATGGGGTTCTAGGCTTTCGTTTCCTTATGTACAATTGCTGATAGATCAGGTAAGGGACCCATTCTTGGCACTTTTGGTAACAACAGGATTCATAGCAGGCTCGACTATAATCATACTGGCAATAATCAAGTTGAACTGGGAGAAACTTCTGGCCAGATGGATCTCTGAAGAGAAAGATTAGGTGTGAATGGTTGAGAGTGATAGGAGATTTTCATATACATTCCAAGTTTAGCAGGGCTACAAGTCCTAATCTCGATCTTAAGAGCCTCTCTGCAAGTGCAAAGATCAAGGGATTAAACCTGCTTGGAACTGGTGACATAACCCATCCCAAGTGGTTCGCCGAAGTTTCGAAAGAACTTGAAGTAGATACTTCAGGTTTCTACAAACTGAAAAATAGGGAAAATTCCCTTAAATTTGTTCCTACCACAGAGGTAGCAACAATCTTCGAAAAAGGTGGAAAATCTCGTAAGGTTCATCATTGCATAATTCTGCCAAATCTGGAAGTCGCAGAACAACTTTCAGATTCCATCGGTAATAGCGGAAACTTGGAGTCAGATGGCAGACCAACTCTAAACATGACCGCGGCGGAGTTGGTTGAAACTGTTAAGAGACTTTCAGACGATGCCGAAGTATATCCGGCTCATGCTTGGACGCCTTGGTGGAGCGTTTTTGGTGCAAATTTTGGCTTTGATTCTCTTGACGAATGCTACGAGGACTATTCATCAAAAATCAATGCGCTTGAAACTGGACTTTCGAGCGACCCTCCGATGAACTGGCGTCTTAGCAGTCTTGACAGGTTAACACTGCTTTCCAACAGCGACTGCCACTCTGCTTATCCATACAGATTGGGGAGGGAAGCCAACATTCTGGAACTTGGAGAATTCGACTACCCGAGCCTTCTAGATGCTATAAGAAGGAAGGGCTCAAGCAGAATCATTGCGACGATAGAAACTAAGCCGGAATACGGCAAATACCATTGGACAGGGCACCGGAATTGTGAAGTTTCCTTTCCCGCAGAGGAATCAAGAAAGCTTGGAGGTAGGTGTCCAAAATGCGGAAGGAAGTTGACCCGAGGAGTTGAGGAGAGGGCTCTAGAGCTCGCAGACAGGGAAAAGGGCTTCAAACCCACAACTGCCGCCGATTACGTATACGCTTATCCTCTGCAGGAGTTAATTGCTGTCGTAGTTGATGAACAAAATCCTCTTTCCAAGAAAGTTCAACAGGTTTACGACAAGGCTATTGCAGCTTTCGGCAACGAATTTAATATAACCCTGAGTGCTCCTATTGAAGCTCTGAAAGAGGTTCTTGGCAAGGAGATCGCCTCGCTTATCAAAGCAGTTAGAGATGATACTGCTAAGGTAATTGCTGGCTACGACGGTGTTTATGGTAGACTAAAAATGAGTAATGATGAAGAGGAGAAAAGACTCCCAGCTAAAATAGGGCTGGATTACTGGACATAGATGAAATATGTCTGCATTAAAGAAACTGCTTGCCAAGAAGGCCTTCATTTTTGACGTAGAAGGTGTATTATGCGACGAAATTGACGATGGCAAACCTCTCCCTTCCGCAATTTCCTTTGTCAAGAACCTTAAGGAAAGAGGGAAAAAGGTTGCAGTACTTTCTAACATCTCAAGGAAGCCCAGAGCCGTCGTATCTTCAAGGATAAGGGAGATGGGCTTTCCATTTCAAGAAGATATGGTATTCACAGCAGGAGCTACTGCTGGTCTCTATGTAAAGAACAATTATCCTCACGCAAAGTGCTTCGTCATAAGTGAATGGGGACTCAGGACTGACCTCGAAAAACAGGGCATAACCCTTGTCAACGAGGGGGATGCAGATCTGGTCTTGATAGGCGTCGATAGGCGAGTGACATATGCAGAGCTGAACCACGCCGCCAAACTCGTTCTCAACGGTGCCAAGATCATTTGTATTGGAACGACGATGATGTTCAAGGGAACCTTTCTGGGCAATGAAGATATGTTTCTTGGAGAGGCTCCATTCGCAAACGCAATTTCGATTGCAACCAAAGCACCCATAACTTACATTGGAAAGCCATACCCTGCAATTTTCCGTCAAGCAGTTTCCAGCATGAAGGTTAAGCCTAAAGAGGCTGTTATGATAGGAGATACACTCGCGTCTGACATAGAGGGAGCAAATTCGGCAGGGATAGACAGTTTATTCCTCACAAAGGGTAACAAGGGAGAGTTAAAGAAAATAGCAAAAGAGGAGAAACCAACTCTTGTTGCAAAAGACCTAAAGAAACTGAATGATATTCTGTTTGGATAGAAATTAAAGAATCTTTTTCTGCAGTTTTTACACGGTCTTCCTTTCAAATAACTTTCGATTTGTATAGATTATCAGCACTAGCCCTAATATCAGCAGGACAGTTGCACCTGCAGCGCGTATTTCGAATGCTATCGAACCTCCGCTGCCTACAAAATACACGATGGGAGCCGCCAGAAGCAGAATTATAGACAGGGCAGTTGGGGCTGCGGATTTGCCTACATTCCTAATTCTCACCGGAACCACAATGAGAAATGAAAGGAATACCAATAGTGCTGAGTAAAGTATTGGGTATCTTCCTGTCAAGAAGGTACCCAAATAAACCGGCAGAGATGCGCTGCGAATAGCTACCAAAGCAGCTGCAAGCGACAGTATCAATGTGACTATCGCTAGCCTTTGCATCCTTCTTGCATTCTCATCCAGCTTCCTGCTCCTTACGTCCGGAGAACTATAATACAACTCGATCAATGTTCCAGCACAGACAGCAACAACAGCAATCAAGAACACAATCGAATTGCTCGTTACAGCAACGTAGGTTTCGGCACTAAACGCAGAAGATGTCACTGCGACATAAGTTGCAAAGGCTCCGCTAACAATTATCGGGAGGATGAACAGCAAAAACGATGCATCCTCTATGGAGCTGCTTTTGGTTTCCATTCTTCATCAGTTCCGAAAGTCAAGGGTTCTTTAACTTTGCCTATTGGTTGACATACTTACGTTTGAAAGTTTCGTATGCATCAGCAAGCCTAGCTGGATTCGGAGGGCTCTTGAAGCCATAGGCAGATATGACATGCTCGGCTCCCTTCTCTCCCCTGTCCTTTGCAGCTTTTACAGATCTTACCAAATCGACAAGAACTCCAGCGCCGTTCGGTCCGTCTTCAGTTCTGAGGTAAATATCAAACTTGACAGATGATCCTAGAAAGTGTTCTCCTTCGATCCAGAAGTAGCTAGTCCTAGAATTGCCCATGAAGTCAACATAGTCAGTAGTTCCTGCTACGGATTCAATATTATACGGCACCTCGACGGCAATGGACTCTGTCTTTACCCTTCTTTTGACAGCTCTCAGGTCTTCAGAAAGGGTGTTCAATGTCTCAGAGCCCCCTCCAACATCGAGCTGGTAGCTCTTCTTTATCTTAATGCCCCTGCTCACCATCAAATCCAAGATTCCTTTATGGAAGACAGTTCCTCCAAACTGACTCATTAAATCGTCTCCAACAAGAATTGCCCCGGAATGAGAGTATCTTGCTGCCAGTTCCTTGTCACTAGCAATAGGGCTTGGCGTAGCATTCACGAAAGAGCACCCTGCAGAAAGTGCCGCTTCCGCGTATTTTCTTGTGGCGGAATCGCTACCAGAGGAAATCAAGTTCAATACAATGTCTGGTTTCTTTTCTCTTATTGAATCCACGATTGGCTCCTTTCTAGTTATTGGTCTAATACTTGTATTGAAGGAAGATGGAACCTCATCTCCTAGCAGACCTGCTTCAACATGAATTCCTAGAGGCCTCACACCGACATACTTTGGAGTGACGTTGGGCTTTGCAAATATCGCCTGTGAAACATCCAAGCCAACTTTCTCTGGGTCAATATCGTAAGCTCCAACTAATTCGATATCTGAAATTGCATGACCTCCTACGTTTGGATGCCACAAATCGGGCTTGCCTCCCTCTGAATAATACTGAATTCCTTGAACGAGCGCGCTTGCCGCATTGCCTACTCCAACTATTGCAACCCTGATCTTGGCTGGCATAATCGCACCACCTTTATGACGAGATTTATACTTTGATAGCGATTCGAAAATTTTGCTGTAAGAAAGAAGGATTCATAAAGCACTTCGCGCTCTACTTTTGTATGCCACACTTCATCAGGTTGGTTAGGTTTACGCAGACCGGTGCCAAGGATCTGAAGCAATTCCCCGCAAGACGAGCAGAGTTCATCAAAAGCGCGAAGAAGCTGGGCATAAGAGTGGTTGGAGAATACGTGACAACGGGTCGCTACGACATTGTCACAATACTCGATGCCCCAGATCTCAACTCCGTCCTCAAGCTGACTACGACGGTAGCTGCGCAAGGACGAACGACATCAGAAACTATGAGCGCTGTCACTGCAGACCAGTTCTCAAAGATAGTAAAATCTGCCTAACCGCAAATTGGATGAACTTTTCCGCAGATGGCCTAGTGCATAATACGTCTGATTACTTTAGTTTCGCAGCGACAGCTAGCAATCCAGAGACTACCATAATTATGGAAATGAAGTAGAAGACCGGGGAAACTTGAGGAATAATAGGAGAACTGGCAGTGAGCGCAGCTAGCGCTATTCCGAATATCAAGAAGATCACCCCAAGTAGCCTAACGAGAATGTTCAGCCTGGATTCGACTGTCTGTGACATCGCTTAACCTACCCAGACTTTTACAAGGGGGTTCTATATGCATTGCTACGGCTCTAGGCAATCTTAAATGCAAAGTATGTTGTTGCCTGCGTGAGGATGTCCGAGTATAAGCCTCCGCTATCTAGGCAGCAGTTCATACAAAGATTGAGGAGAATAGGCGCAAGCAGGTACCAGGACAAACATCCGTTCACGGAAATCCTTAACGATGGAAAACTTACCAAAACTCAACTTCAAGCATACATCCTGAACTGGTATTATTTTGAGAAGATGATTCCTCAGAAAGATGCGGGAATAATTTCCAATTGCCCTATACCCGAAATCAGGAGAATATGGGTTTCAAGAATTCTCAGGCACGATGGCTATGGAGATGTTGAAGGGGCCACGGAAGGGTGGCTGAAACTTGCTCAGTCAGCTGGCATCGACAGAAACACGGTGATGAAGGCTAGATTTCTTCCTGGTGTCAGGCTCGCGGTCGACTCATATGTGCAGTATGCAAGAACCAAGACCTGGCTTGAAGGCATAGCAACTTCCATCACTCAAATCTTTCTGCCTAGGCTTGTTGAAAGACGCGTCAATGCTTTTGTAAAGCATTATGAGGATTATGTTTCGCCCAAGGGCTTGCAGTATTACATGTCTCTTCAAACCGTTGCTAGGGAAGGGAGCAAAGTTGCTCTGGAGTTGGTTCTTCGCTATGCAGCCACGAGAGAACTTCAGGATATGGTTACTAATGCAGTATTATACATGGATGACGTGCTATGGAGCATACTCGATGCCATATATTCAGCATACGTAGTCAGAAAGCTCCCTCTTTCCGCTTCGATTTAGAGGCTCTTTGCCTCTTCGAGCTTCTCTGGTAAGTATTTGTCGGTAATAGTGGTTAGACCGTATTTTGAGAAAGCCTCAAGTTCGCTTTTTCGTTTGAGTTTCAGGAACACGTCGAGTTCTCTTTGCCAAATTCCTCCCTTGTATCTAGGATCCTTCTTCAGTTCATAAATCCTCTTGATGTCAATTTCTGTCATAGGTATTGTTGGAAGTTTGTACTTCACAATGTCAGATCCCCAGACACCTATCCATTTAGCATCAGGTACTGTAAGTTCTCTCAGGTGTGCAGCACCAACGGAACCAGAAATTATTACCATGGCTATATGCTCGCCGTAGACATCCCCATCAGTAAGAATGTAGACAGGCAGACGCAGTTCTCGACTTAATCTTCTGAGCATGTATCTGGTCGAGCGTGGTGCCTGTCCAGAGGTATCTATGATGATTGACTTAAAACGTGAATGCACTTTCTCTTCGACAAACCTTGTGAAAAGACCTCCCTTCTCTATGGCTATTATCATCTCTGCCGATGTATCACGAAATTCTGCAGTGCTGAGGCTTGGTCCTATCAGATACCCGTCTGGGTGCGATGACAGATTTAGTGTCCGACCTTCATAACCTGGAACTGTGTATTCTATTGTGAGATCTCCAAAGATTGCAGACCTCTCCTCTGGATAGATATTGAAATTTTCTCGCGGTCTTGTAAGCACTGCTTCCAGATCGGTGATTATCTCGTCTGACTCGGACTGATCGGTAAACTCAATATCGAAGGCCTGGGATGAATAGAAGACATCTCTGAGTGTTGACGTTTTTACCTGTGTTGTCAGCTGATTTGCAAAAAATGCCAGCCATAGAAGTTGGGTGAAAGGACGGATGTGCTTTATGTTGCCTGCTGAGCGCGTTACCTTACCCTCTCCGAGTATGTATTGCTTCAGTTCCTTATCATAGACGATATTCCTCACAGATCTGCTGGGAAATTCTACTTGAGGGAATTTCTTTTGGTCAAGGTCCGTATAGACCTTCTTGCCGAGATCCCTTAACAGGGCTCTTAGCTCTTCTTTCCTGCTAGCTGGCGAATTCTTCAAGTGTGCTCTGCTTCTCCTCTATCTCTTCGCTTTCCTGTTTTTTCTCTGAAGGTACGATTGTCTCCACTTCAGGTTGCTCCAGTTTAGCTGCTTTCTCAGCTGTTTCTGCAGCCTGCTCTGAAGTCTGCTGTTCTCCAATTAGCGTCCTGTATCTTGGAGGTCTTTTTGCCTGCGCCAGTTCTTGCGAAAACCTCGCAATGAGAGGAAGATATTTTCCATATATGTTCAGCTTCCTCTTGACCATTTCCATTGAGCCCTTTCTGGAAAGATGACCCTTCAGCTGGCGTAGAACTTCCCTGACCGCGTTCTTGAGCTCTCTTTCAAGTTCGGGCCTGTCCGCAAGATACTCCTTGCCGACAGTCTTGTAGGGAACCTTCGTTGAGCAGACATGGGTAATGATGGCAATTGGCGCATGTTCTGGTATCTTGTAGTTCTTCCAATCTATCTCTTCATTGAGAACTTTCCAAGCAACATCATTAGCCTCATCATACAGCAATGGAATCCTGTTGGCGAATCTGAAGAGTTTCTTCCCCTCTTGGAGGACCTTACCTCCATATGCCAAAGCTACCTCAATGACGAACGGGAAGCCTGAGTAGGCCGAAGGAGGTCTTAATTCAATTGCCAAGAATTCTGGCTGCAGCTCTTTCTGTACACCTGCTTTGAGTATCTCTTCACCCAAAGGTGATAGACAGCTCGCATCTGGTGCAAGAAACTCATCAAACTTGTGAATCGCACCAACTAACTTGACAACTTCTTCGTTATCAAGAGATTTGGGATCCCTTTGAGGATCCAGTCTTGCAAACTCTAAGAATTTCTGGGCTGTTCTTTCACCTACCCTGTGGAAATTTGCTACAAGCAGTTTTTGCAGAGTTTTTTCATTTGCCTGCCTTAACAGCCTTCTCATCGCTTCCACATCAATTCCATGCGGATGTGGCTTCGTCTCCTGAGGAGGAGAGGGCATCGCTTCGGTACCACGGAAGTAAAAGAATGGCTTTCCTTGAGGGTCGATGTAGGTTATGTTTGCAAAGGGGTTAACAAGAGCCGTCTGCCTGAAGTAATCAGCAATCTTTTGCGAGGCACGGAGAAAGTCGCCTTGAAGAGTAACCTCTACAGAAGTGCCTGTGGAACCATCTCCTTCAACTGTTTCATGGGATAGAATTATTGGCTTGTTCTCCTGAATGTCTATCAGCATTGAGAACGAGTGCAACTTCTTGCCATCAACAGATGTGGTTATCTTGACGGGCTTGTTAGTAGTTATCTGTCCGTAAAGAATGGCCATCGTGCCACCCATGCCGAACATTCCTCTAGCCTGCCTGAGTTTGAACTTGGAGCCGTAGAATACTCGAGCGAAAGCGTTGGGGGCGTGTTTTGGATCAATGCCAAGGCCATTGTCCTGCACTCTGAGCACATATGCTCTGGGATCGGCTGATTCACCCTTTGGATCGAGAGGGGTTATTCGAACATGAACTTCAGGCAATATTCCTGCTGTTTCACATGCGTCAAGAGAGTTCTCTACGAGCTCTCTGGCTGCCATGTACAACGCTCTAGCAGGGTTGCTGAACCCAGCAAGATCCCTGTTCCTATAGAAGAATTCACTGGGAGAAATTTCACTGAAAGTAACTTGAGCGCTAACCAATTGGACTCTCCTCCCAGAGCTTCAGCCTTTCAAGCTTCGCTTCGGTCTTTCTCTTTTGTAGCATGGTATAAACGGCTTTGTGAGGACTTCCCGAAGCGAGCATGTCAAAAGCTTCCTGCCCCAGCTTTACCTGCTTTGTAGTCCCTATCAGTGAAACCGTATGCCCATAGACAGAAATATATGTTCCTGTGAGCTCTTCAATTATTTTCCTAGCTTTTCCCTGAAAACCGATAACTCTTCCTTTGATTCTTTCAAGAGAGTTTCTCGACTTCCCAGCATATTGCCGCAGATCCATAATATCCAACACAGTATCTTCTTTCATCAAGCGCCCAGCTCTCTCAGGTGAGAAACCTCTTGCAACGGCAGTCACTAGCTGGACAGCCTTAATTGGATCAGAAGTTTCCAAATCTTCTCCACCCACAACTGCAACTTCTCCAGTATCACTATTAATTTCGAGAGTGATGTTACATTGCACCTCTATCCACTTCTTGACCTTCCCCTGCTTACCCACGAGCGCGCCTAGGCGGTCAGATGATACGCGTATTGTTTGACGAAAACTCATCTCCAACAATCTCCCTTGCAAGCTGATCGAGCGGGACTACCTCTACCCTGTTTTTAGAAAAGAAATGGTTTACGTTGGTTAAATCTCTAATCAAAAATTGTTGATTCAATGGATGGCGTATGTCTACAGATGATCCCATGTCAAAAATCACCAGTTTTCCGTCCCCCTTGAATATGTTGAATTCCGACATGTCTGCGTGAACAAGATTAGCCTTCTGGTAGAGTTTCTTGATCATCGAGATAATACGCTTGTAGTCAGATTTCGTAGCCGAAGACTCAGCAAGCAGAGGCAGAGGCCTTCCATTCTTGCCAATGAATTCCATCAGCAGAACATTTTTCTTTACAACTATAGGTTTTGGTACGCTGATACCATTCTCATACGCAGTTCGCAGATTCTTAAACTCCTTCTGCGCCCATACCTCAACCACTCTGTGAGACCAGCCCTTGATGGCTTTGAACCGAGGATCTCCAGAAATGTAGACCATCCTCTTCTTGAATTCCACAGAGGTTGTGAGATAGATCTTGACAGCGACATCTTCGCCTTTGGAAGTAACACCCCAGTAAACCCTAGACTCTTTTCCAGCGCTGATAACGCCATTTAAATGACGAATATATCCTGCATTCATCAAATCATAGAGAGTCAGTCTAGTCGGTTTGTCGAATACCTCCTCTATGACCTGAAAGTCCTCGGATCTCTTAACCAGATAGCGACTCTCTTTCTCGTACCGATCTACTTGGCGAAGTGCCTTCTTTTCAGCACCTTCACCCTGTTCTTCTATGGAGTTCAAGACAAAAAGCCTAGGAGAACTTGTAGATCATAAGAAAAGCGGTTCCTCCTACTACTCTGACCGCTTCCCTGCTAGCCATCTCTGCCTCTAAGACCAAATCAACTATCTTCTTGCCAACCAAGTTAGCTACGTCGGAATTGCGTATCAATTCGATGACCTCTTGAGTATTAACCAGATCCCCCTCGAAATACTCCCTTGAGATTTTCATCTGGAAACCACCATCATTGATAATCGTCCCCACGAGTTCTGGATCGCAAACATTCACAATTTTGACATCCTTGCCTGCTAATGTTCTGACCATGAATCCTTGCATCAAGCTTAGCCTTGCCCAGTAGGTGACCTAGCGCCACAAGCTTCGCAGACAAGAATCTGCACCCTCCTTTCCTTGTCTGGATGAGTATCCGGGCTACCACAGACAGTACATATAACATATCGAGTCATGTACCTGTTTATCAGAACAGAGAAAGACTGAGGATCTTTCCTGCCTATGAATATGGCTCTGTCGCCATCCTGCGATGCCGCAGTTGCAAGTTCTTTTGCTAGGAACATAAGCAAATGGCCAGCATCCCTTCTGAGAATCTTTGGAAAGTCGCTGAAATTCCTGAATACCGATTTGTTACCCAGCCAGTACACACTAGGTTCAGGAATCTCGAGTCTGGTCACCTTACTCTTCGTGGCCACCTTACCCAAATTCTCTCTCAAACGGTTAAGAAGGGCATCGTACTGCTCCGACAATGCATTATCAACGATATAACCGAATTCATGCAATATAACGCTTCCTGAGATCAGATTATATTCATGTATCTTTTGGGATTGGTGACAAGCATGGATCTTAAGAAGAAGATCAGGAATATCAAAGACTTCCCTAAGAAAGGTATCATCTTCCGGGACATCACCCCCATATTGAAAGATCCTGAAGCATTCTCATACGTCACTGAAAGATTTGCAAAAGAATTCCCACCTAGAAATTACGACCTCGTGGCAGGAATAGAGTCAAGGGGCTTTATCTTCGGCGCTGCACTTGCAGTAAAAATGGGTAAGGGTTTGGTCATAGTAAGAAAACAGGGGAAGCTGCCTGGGGACACGATAGCGAAGAGCTACGACATTGAGTATGGCAGTGCTACAATGGAGATACAGACTGACGCCGTAAAGAAGGGAGATCGCGTTCTGATAATAGATGATTTGCTTGCTACTGGAGGCACTGCTCAAGCAGCAGCAGCACTAGTGGAAAAGCTCGGAGGCAAAGTGGTTGGAATGGGGTTCGTCATCGAGCTCGTGGCGCTTGATGGGAAGAAGAAACTTTCAAAATACAATATGAAGACGCTGGTGAGGTATTCGTAAATGACCAAGGAAAAGGCTGAGATTGGGATAATCGGAGGAACCGGAGTCTATGATCCAGGATTACTCGAAGATGCAAAATCCATCAAAGTGTACACGCCCTATGGAGAGCCTTCTGATTACGTAACTGTAGGGGTATTCAAAGGAAGAAAAGTGGCTTTCCTCCCTCGACACGGTAAGGGTCATCGCATACCCCCTCACAAAATCAACTATAGAGCAAACATATGGGCCTTCAAGGAGCTTGGCGTTACCAGAATCGTTGCCCCATCAGCGGTAGGATCGTTGAAGGAAGAGATGGAGCCTGGGCATACCGTAATCCCCGACCAGTTCATTGACAGGACGCGCTCGAGACCAAGCACCTTCTACGAAGGGGGCTTTGTCTGCCATGTTTCTACCGCTGACCCATTCTGCCCCGAGATTAGGAAACTTGCAATAGGATCGGCAAAGAAACTCAAAATTGACGTTCACGATTACGGAACATATGTCTGCATAGAAGGGCCAAGATTCTCAACCAGAGCAGAGTCTAAGATGTTTCGCCAGTGGGGCGCTCACATAATAGGGATGACGCTTGTTCCAGAAGTGGTTCTGGCCAGAGAGGCAGAAATGTGCTACGTCAACATAGCAACTGTAACCGATTACGATGTCTGGGCAGACAAACCAGTTAGCGCTGAAGAAGTTGTTGAAACGCTCAGGAAGAACGTAGATAAGACGAAGAAGATGCTGGAAAGAATCATCCCTGAGATTCCAAAAAAGAGAAGATGTACTTGCGGGCAAGCGCTTGAAGGCGCTATATATTAGGTTCGATTAAGCTGCACACTCGTTCCAAACGATCCCCCTATACGGGGAGTCATGCACGTGTGCGTGCTTTGCAAATAGAACTGTAAGCTATCTACTCTAGTAAAGTACTAAGTACTCTTCTTTCCTTATACTCTATGCCCCTAGGTATATACCAATCAGAGGGAATCGAATATCAGTTTCACGACTAGAAGGCGTGCGGCTCGCAATATTTTTTAATTAGAGCAAAGCAAGGTTATACAGCAGTGATGCGTGTAAGACAGCGAGCAATTACGTCTCCGATGTTATCAATTCTGCTCCCCGCATGGGAAGCGATGAAATAGTGGCGGAAGTCTGTAACAAGTGCGGCCTTCCCCTCGATCTATGCGTTTGCGAGGAACTAGAGAAGGAGGAAACTCGTATAGTAGTCAGACTTGAGATGAGAAGGTTCAGGAAGCCAACGACAATGATAGAAGGATTGAATCCGAAGAGAACAGACCTTGAGAAGATTGCCCATCAGTTGAAGAGTAAGCTTGCCTGTGGAGGCACAGCGAAAGAGGGCTACATTCTGCTTCAGGGAGATCATAGAGACAGGATCAAAGAGCATCTTATCGGACTGGGGTTCAGTGAATCGGCGATAGAGGTCCAATAACCATGGCGGATTCCCAGCAAGGTGATAGTCGAAAAATCTCAGTAAGACATACTTTGGGAGGTTCTCCAAAATTCTGTCCGCATTGTCTTGGGAAGCTTGAAGTTGCAAGTTCCATAAGCGGATGGCTTATCCCAAGCGACTATTATTGCCCTAATTGCGGCTATCGAGGCCCAATTTCCTTTGAACGCGATAAATCTTTGGATGGTTAGAGGATAAGGATAAGTGAAACGACTTACGGCTGAGATTTGATTGGGCGAGGATAATAGCAGTCATAAGCTGGAAGACCTGCGCAAGAGTTTCTCAACGACACTACTTGTGTTAATATTGATCTTTGCAGGGTTCCTGTTTCTATCATTTCCTTTGGGATCGTATGCCTTCTATAACGGTAATTTGAGCACAAGTTCTGCCGAGCCAATAATTCGCGATATTCCCGTATTCGTTGTGGGTCTTCCAATCGAGCTTCCTGCGAGGATGACCTTTAGCGACCTCTTCGCCGTGCTTTGGATAATTCATTTGATCTTTTTTGTCATTGCAATAAATGGCCCGTATTCTTCGCTTTGGCAAGTTATCAAGAAGTTACCTAAAGGTGGGATAGTAAGGATGTATGATAACGGTGTCACTTCCATGGTAGTTACTTTCACATCAGTCGCGTTGGTCACAAGCATAATCGAAAGGCTCCAGACAACGGTGGGTATAGCCTCTGGTTCGTTACCAGAAACAGATCCCATTCAGACCTTTACAGGAATCGCACTTGCGCCCTTAACGGAAGAGATAGGATTCAGAGTAAGCACCATAGGATTGATTGCATTTACAATGCTCTTGGGAAGGTACCAATTGAGCTATGCGCTGAAAGCTTTCTGGCACCCCGGCAGATATCTGAACTATCCTTCAAACCGTGGGAATAGAAGCATGTATACAATCTATGCAGTTGCTATCATTTCTGGAATTCTCTTCGGTCTTGCGCATATTCTTTTTGGGGCAGGATGGCAGGTAGGAAAGTTCACGACAAGTTCGATAGCGGGAATAATGCTAGGCATACTTTACATCAGAGTTGGGTTGCCGGCCGCAGTACTGATGCATTGGGCTTTCAACTATTTTAGAAGCTCTTACTACTATTTTGGACAGGTAATTGACGGCGTGATGGTTCAGCAAGGCATGGAAGTTTTACTTGTTGTCATCGGGGCAATGAGCCTTGGGTACGCAATACTCACAAGAGCAACCACTAAATCATCTACTTTCGACGCTGGTTAGCTTGTGGTCTGAAGACTTGTAATTCTATGTTAGCTTCTTCCAGAAGCCTCCGCCCCAGATCGTCAGGATAATCGCCTCCAACAACGACCTTCCTGATCCCTGCATTGATTATCATCTTGGCGCAAATCGTGCAAGGAACATTGGTCGTATAGATGGTTGCCCCTTCCGTCCTCATTCCATGTAGTGCAGCTTGGGTAATGGAATTCTCTTCTGCATGACAACAGGCACATTTGTCAAGATCTTTGCCCCTCGGATACTCTTTTTCACTCGCATTACACCGAGCACAGCCCCCATCATCACAATTTCTTATACCTCGAGGAGTACCATTATAGCCCGTAGAGATTATCTGTTTGTCTCTGACAAGTATTGCCCCAACCTGTCTTCTGATACAACTCGATCTTGCCTTAACTGCGTGAGCGACATTCATGAAATATTCGTCCCATGGAGGTCTGACCATCTTCTCGATCAATCTGGTTAGCCATCATGCGCTCAAATATATAATCGAACCGACAGGAGGTTCTGGTAACTCTACGGCTAAGCAACGCATAGCTAATTACCATTTATTCCCATGTTTTGAGTTTATATTGCAAACAAGGGAAAAATTTCTACACACAGGCTTAACACACCCTCGAAGGTTATCTGAACACCCAGTTTCAAAATTTATATAGGCTTCAAGTAATTCGATTCGATTGGTAAATAGTATGGAATATGTTTACGCTGCTTTGCTTCTGCACAAGCTGGCGAAGCCAATTAACGAGGATGGTATTAAGAAGGTAATCTCTGCCACAGGAGCAACGCCGGATGACGTCAAGGTCAAGGCGTTAGTCTCGGCTCTTGGGGAGGTCAATATTGACGAGGCTCTGAAGAGCGCTACTGTAGCACCTGTTGCTACACCTGCTGCTGCTGCTCCAGCTGCCGCAGAAGCTAAGAAAGAGGAAGCTAAAGAAGAGAAACCTGCCGAAGAGGCACTCGAAGGATTATCAAGCCTATTCGGTTAGACTAAACTCCCAGCACATCTGGGGGACCTCATTTTCCTTTAAGCTTGCGGTAAGTAATAGAAGTTCAAGTGTAAGAGATTTTTGTGCCTTATACGGTAGAATCCAGATTAGACCATACTGAGCTACGGTGGCTCACCCAAGCGCCATACGGTTGCAGTTTAGGCATTTTCTGAAATTTTCAGAAGGCAGATTTCATACGCTTTATATGGTATTCCCCAGTCTATTTTTGTGCAGGGGCGTGCCCTGTCCTCTTTACAGGGGGTGTTATGCGCGCACATATACTATACAACATAATTACAAACTCTAAGAGTAGCTTACTCTAGCAGTAAGTTACTCAAAGGATCGCATACTATGACTGGTAGCCTTTCTTCTTTGCCAGATTCAATATGGCTTTGGCTTTTGCTTCGCTATCCGCAATAACTGCAGTCGCAGTATCCTTGGATATGTAACCTGCAGATACCGCTAATGCCTTTGCATTTCTGAAACCTTTTGCGATTATAAGAGGTGTGCTCTCCTTGGTCAAATATACCTGCTGCACAGCAATGCCAAGCGCTGCTGCGAATGAATTCTTCAGTTCGTTCAGGTATGATTCGGGATCTATAGCAATGTCTTTTTCTCTGAATAATAGTCCATCCATGTATGCAATGTTTACCGAGATTCCTGCCTTAATCGGCTTGAGACCGAGTCTTGAAAGTAGACCAGCAAGTGGTGCAGAAATCACATCTCCAGCTTTGGCTACTACAGTATCTTTGTTGACGAATATACTGCCGCTTTCGATCTTTGTCGCCACCTTAGCCCCTTTGAACTCGCTGAGCACAGGACCAGGAGGAATTCCCGTATTGCCAGCCGGAATCACGATTTCCTCAGTAGCAATATCACCTGCTCTTGCAGGCAAACTTACCCTGCCTTTCTGCAAGATAAGATAGAGCTTGAAGGGATTCATGTCGGTGAGAATTAGCACGTTTTGCCCTTTGAGCTCCTTCAACAACGCATCAGCATTCGGAAGATTCATCTTCGATAGAGCAATGTTTGTAAGCGTGTTCTTTGCAACTATGATATCGAGTTGATTCCTGAAGGACTTTTTCAAGCCCATAATTTGAGCAGCTCTAACCTTACCTATTCCGGCAACGGCTATGACTTTGCGCTTCTTCGCTAAAGCAGCGACGCGTTCTATTGCCTGCACTTTCTTGGGCTTGTACACCCTTTCAGTAACTTGCAAACTACTTTGCCTCCGTCACCAGCATCTTGCTTGGCTTGGACATAGTAAGTTTTACCAATACTGACCTGATATTCCCTTGACCCCTCGGTAGTTTCTTCTCAAGAGCGCTAACTACTGCAAGGCCATTTTCTGCAATCTTTGCATCGGGCATGCTTTCTTCCCCGATTTTTGCTCCAAAGGATAGCTGCTGTCTTCCTCTAACCCTAGTTGCCGTCTTGTATCTCGCAATCATGCTGTCTATCGGTGCATTCGGGGGAACTGGAGAGGGCATCTTTCCTTTAGGTCCCAAGGTCTGGCCTAATGACTTGCCTATCTTTGCCATCAAAGCAGTCTCGGAAAGGAAAAAGTCGTATGTTCTTGTAATCTTCTTTGACGCACGCTTATTCGTAGCAAGCCTATCTATTTCATCTGCCCCAATAACTTTGTCCGCCTTCGCTCGTTCAGCCCTCAAAGCCAAGTCTGCAGTAGCAAAAACACAGACCTTAGCTAGCTTGCTTGGAGGGTTTGGAAGGAATACAACCTCGTTCACGTTCAAATCCTGCTTCTTGGCATCGATGTCTTTAAGCGTGCAGATTAGCTCGAACGATTGAGAAAATTTCTTCTTTTCACTAGAGTTACGCGCTTTGCTTATCAATTCTGTGATATTTGTAGTGGTAATCAATTCCAAACAGCCCTATCGAATCCGTTTTCTCTATCTATTTTCCTTATTTTATAAATCTTGAATGGTTAGTCACTTAAAGCTTTATCCCACGTTCCTTCGTCCATCTGCTTCAATATCTCCCTAGGATCCTGGCCTTCGACCTTCACACCCATGCTGACACATGTACCTACAACTTCTTTTGCACCAGATCTTTTTGAGACCGCGTACGACTGTTCACTCTTGGCCTTTGCAATCTTTACGACTTGTGTCATGGTAAGATTTCCTGCAAGGTTTGCCTTTGGGGTCCCTGAACCCTTTGGAATTCTAGCTTCTTTGACTATAAGCGCGGCAGCCGTAGGGACACCGACTTCTACGGTAAATTGCTTTGTTGACGTATCGACGTTTATCTTAACCGGAACCCTCATCCCTGCATAATCCTTTGTTTTTTCATTGATATCTTTGACAATCATCATTACGTTTACGCCTAGAGGGCCCAAAGCCGGTCCTAGCGGAGGACCCGCATTTGCTTCTCCTCCAACTACAAGTGCCGATACTGCCTTCTGCTCGCCCATTACGCCTTCGCCTTGGCCTTCTCTACCAGCCTTAGATAGTTTGCGTCCGTAGTTACAGGCATCTGGTATGGGGCATCTAGCAGCACGAAAGTTGCCTCGTTTCGCTCAATCCTGTTGATTTTTGCGCGCATGCCTTTGAACGGACCCGATGTTACCTCCACTATATCATCCGCGCCCAGTTCCTGAGCCGCTGGCCTAGTAACTAAGAACTTCTGAATGTCTTCAAACTGTATCATGCCAGGAATCTGGCTCTTGACGTGCTTGAAGCCTACTATAGCGTCGCCTACTGCTTGGGCATTTGGCGCCTCAAAATATACGTATCCCTTGTGTCCTTCAAGAACCAGTATTGCGTAGATGCTCTTCCCTTTCATCTGGGCCCTTGTACCTACAAAGTTCGCTACGGTCTTTTCTTGACCGCCTGTGGTCTTGACCGCATAAATCCTGCTCGGAGGAACCAATTCGCTCATACAAATCTAACCCTGAAGCCTAAGAAGAGAGCCTATTAGTTGCACAATATAGCCTATGGTTCCCACTACAGCAATCCCAAGCATTGTGAGCTTCATGTAGAGGTAAAACTCCTCTCTGTCGGACTTGTGCGCAAGTTTGAGCGTATTGATGCTGGCGCGCACGAAATTCCCTATGTCTACCATTTCCTGTAATCCACAACTCTGAAAACTACCATCAATATATCCTTTGCAGAAAGCATTTGCTTCTCAATTCTTCCATTGGGTTGCCACTTTCTTGCTTTTCGTGCGCATCTTCTTCCTAACTGACTTCCAAGACATTGCTTTGGCCTCTGCCGAGCCCGTGAGCAGGTATTATTTATGCACGTAAAATCAGTGCTAGTTGACCATTTGATATCATTCACTTTAACATTCTCGAGTTCTACCTACCTGCAATAACGCGCCCGTGCATGCAAACTATACGGGGAGAGTCGCATGAGGCAAGAAAATAATGGGCACATTAATGAGGTGATTGTTAAGCCTATGATTAAGATAGAAAAGGCCTTTCAAAACTGCTGCTTATCATTTTCTAGTTTGGAAGTTAAGAGCCAAGAAAAATTGTAACCTTAGATGGCTCTGTAAGATGCAATAGCCAGTCTTTTTGCCGCTCGATTGTTTCATTATGATTAACAAATACAATTGATTATACGCTTTTAAAGGAAGTCACTTCGAGAATTGTTCATCCGCATTGAAGAAACTGGTTTACATACTGCTCGATGGAGTCGGCGACAGACCCGACCCGACTCTAAACTACGTTACCCCTCTGCAAGCAGCAAGAACACCTGCACTTGATAAATTGGCAAGAAATGGGAAGAGCGGGTTAGTCTACACTGTCAGAAAGGGCATTGCGCCAGAGTCTGATATTGGCGTATTTTGCATGCTGGGTTATGATTTTACAAAGAGTTACATGGGAAGAGGCGTAGTAGAATCGATTGGAGCAGGGCTGAAGTTTGAGGATGGCCACCTTGCGCTTAGAGGGAACTTTGCGACTCTAGGAAAGAAGAATAAGATAATTGACCGGAGAGCAGGCAGAAATCTTAGCGCCGAAGAAGCGAAAGAGCTGAGCCAAGCGATTTTGGATAAAGTCCAGCTTTCGAACAATGCAATGATACAATTCACTTCAACAGTTGGGCACAGATGCGTTCTTGTTATTTCGGTAAATGGCAAGAAAGTTTCTGCAAACATTACGAATACAGACCCCGCTTACGAACGAGTTCACGGGATAGGGGCTGCAGTTAGCGGAGATGTCAAATTCGCTCTTTCGAAATGCGCAGCACTTGACAGGAAGCCTAGCAGCAAGCTAGCAGCTGAGTTAGTAAACGAATTCACCGGGAAATCATGCAAGGTTCTTGCTGAACATCCGGTCAACGCAAGGAGAGAGAAAGAGGGAAGGAAACCTGCCAATGTTGTGTTGCTTAGGGATGCAGGGGACTCTCTCCTTCAGCCCGAGAGCATGGAGCAGAAGTATGGCCTGAAGTTCGCCTGCCTTCTTGACATGCCTGTGGAGAAAGGTATAGCTAGACTGACCAAGATGGACGAATTCTCTGGTGGCTCAACTACCGATTACGAATACAAGGCAAAGACGACCCGAAACCTCCTGAAGGATTATGATGCTGTGTACGTTCACATTAAGACTACGGACGAGCCGGGACACGATGGCGATGCCAAGCTGAAAACGAAAGCAATAGAGGAAATTGATAGCAAGTTTCTCTCTCCCCTGATTAATAGTGTCGACCTTGACAAGGTCGCTTTCATAATTTCCGCAGATCATGCAACTCCATGCATAATGAAGGGGCACAGCGACGACCCTGTACCTGTTCTTGTGTCTTCCAAAGGAATCAAGAGCGACGGAGCGTGTCGGTACACAGAGAAGGAAGCAAAGAATGGCAGTCTTGGCACCATGAAGGGAGTTGATGTTTTGAAGACCGCCCTCCGTATTATTTCCTGATTTCTCCAATCTTTTCTTTTACGAAGTCAACAAATTTTGGATGCTCCTCATCGACTATCTCAAAACGCACTCTGTAAACTGGCTTTGTGATTTTGATCAGTCTCCTCAGATCTGCTGGTGTTCCCAGCACTATAGCGTCGCATTCAACATTCTGGATTGAGTATTCAAGATCTTTTATCTGACCTTCGCTGTATCCCAAAGCTGGAAGAAGAGGCCCTATGTGCTTGTACTTCTGGAAGGTTTCGGCTATCGTCCCCACAGCGTATTTTCTCGGATCGACTAGAGATGCCCCTGCATTTCTTGCCGCCGATGCGCCGACACCCTCCGGAAGCCCTCCATGAGTTATGGTAGGACCATCTTCGACTACTAGCACTCTTTTGTTACGGAGAGATTCTCTAGCATCGAGTTTGGGCTCCGATCTTGCCCTGAATATTGGTGCAGAGGAATTTAGAGCTTTGCAAGTTTCTATGGCGTTCCTGATCTGTTCTTTTGAGGCAACATTGCACTTGTTGACCACTATTGCGTCTGCCATTCTGATGTTAATTTCTCCGGGATAGAACATTGTCCCATGACCTGCCCTCAGAGGGTCTACAACAGCAATTGTCAGCGAAGGTCTGTAAAAAGAATAGTCATTATTCCCTCCATCCCAGATTATGATTTCCCCTTCTCTCTCAGCAGTTGTCAGAATTTGCTGATAATCAACACCTGCAAGCACTGCATCCCCCCTGTCAAGATGCTGCTCGTATTCCTCTCTCTCCTCTATGGTCGCTCTGTATTTTTTGAGGTCTGCATGGGTGCGGAATATTTGGACTGCTTGCGAGAGATCGCCGTATGGCATTGGATGCCTAACAATTGCATACTTGATTCCCATTTCTTTTGCAATATCAACAACCTTTCTGGAGACGCTGCTCTTCCCCGCACCACTCCTTGATGCAACTACTGCGATGACAGGCTTATTCGAAGCTATCATAGTATCTTCGGGTCCAAGAAGATGGAATGATGCTCCTTCTGCGATTGCTATTGACGCTAACTTCATCAGCTCGTTATAGGAAACATCGCTATAGGAGAAGAATACATCATTGACGGCATGCTTCTTTATCAGCTCTGGAATCTCCTTCTCGCTGAAGACGGGAATCCCTTCTGGATACAGAGGACCGGATAGCGATGCCGGGTATCTCCTCTCTTCAATGAATGGAATTTGTGCCGCTGTGAATGCAACAACCCTGTAGTTGGGGTTATTTTTGAAAAAGACGTTAAAATTATGGAAGTCTCTTCCGGCAGCACCAACAATTATCGCATTCCTGACCTTAGCCAAACTTTGCCTAGATGCCTTCTCCTTGGGAGCTAATATGCCTTGAACTGCAGAGTCAATATCAGAAGGCTTTTACTAATGTTCTTGGTATTAGGAATGTTTGTCCCAACTCAAAACCTTGGAACTAGGCACGGAAGCCCCCGAATTTAATGATCTGCTGGGCGTGGATGGAAAAAAGTATTCTCTAAAAGACTTTGACAAGCCGATTCTTGCCGTAATTTTCAGCTGCAATCATTGCCCGTATGTTCAAGCTTATGAGGAGAGAATGATTTCGATAGCCAGAGATTATGCGCCGAAGGGTGTACAAATCGTAGCGATAAACTCCAACGATGCAAAGACTTACCCCGAGGATGATTACAAGTACATGGTTGAGAGAGCCAAAAACAAAGGCTTCAATTTTCCATATCTTAGAGACGAGGAGCAGAGCGTCGCCACCGCATATGGAGCCGTATGTACCCCTCACGTCTTTGTATTTGACAAAGAAAGGAAGCTCAGGTATCAGGGAAGAATTGATGACAACAGGGACGCAAAGTCAGTTAGCTCGCATGATCTGAGAAATGCGCTTGACGACCTCTTGACAGGGAGAGAAGTCAGAGTGCCTCGCACTAGACCATTTGGCTGCAGCATAAAGTGGTTCAGGATGTAAGTCATGCAACAGAGTATGAATTAAAGATGTTAAGGATTCTACTTACAAAGAAAGGCTAGTCGGTCTCTGGACAAAAGCCGATTCCATTACATATTTCGATAACTTCTCAGTAGAGGGACAGTAGGTCAAACATTTTATCCTAGCAATTAAGAGCGTAGTAGGATGCCAAAGGCTTACGTGCTGATAAATACAGATCCAGAGGTCGAAGAGGAGTTCATAAATACGCTGAAGAATACAGAAGGGGTCACCGAAGCAAGCTCGGTATACGGAATTTACGACTTTGTAGCAAAGGTTGAAGCTTCGTCAATGGAAAAGGTCAAGGAAATAATAACTTGGAAGATACGGCGTTTGAAGAACGTAAGGGCTACGATTACGCTTGTAAGTGTTGAAGATTAGCCAAGAAGCATTTTGATGGCTATGTTTTGATGCCTCCCGTCTGGGAGCAGTCTCCTTATCGAAATTGGCAACGCGCCGCTCTCCAGCTCCATCGACGCTATCGTGATTGGATCTCTAACAGTATTCGGCAGAGGTACGAAGGGAGGAGCTCCATAGGACAGCTGAAGGGCGCGGGTTCCGATGATTCTTGCCTTTTCGAACCTAGTGAGCTTTGGAGGGCCTACTTGTACTGCCGTTCCCTTTATTTCATCCCTAGTAACAGTAACAAGCTTCCTTTTGACTCTAGGCTCTGGCGGCGGTTTAACTTTCTTCTTTCTTGGAGCTGCGCGCTTCTTGGTCTTTGTAATCATGATAGAGCATATCCTCTAGAAGAGGAGCGAGGCTATTTTGCTTGAATAATAAGTATTATGCCTTTTCGCACGTATGCACACGCTTGACCCTAGTATAAGGGGGATAGCACGCCCCTGCGCAAAACTAGTCCGGGGGATGCAATATAAAGAAAGCAACTAAAAACTTAACAGAATGCATTTTTTGGTGCTTGTGTTGTCATCAGTTTCTAAGATAGGGTTAAGGGCAGTTTTTGCCGGCAAGGGAGAGGCGAAGATCAACATCTATAGGCATCTATCTCCTGTTACGGTTAGCAGCATGCAGCGAATGAATGTCTTGGCAGGCAGGATTACAAGGTTTCAGGACACTTTCATCTACGCTCCGCTCGGTGTAGGGGTCGGTGTTGAGAAAGCGAAGAAGCAGTTCAAGAGAGGAGAGGTTGCGTTCATGTCATCTACTGGCGCTGTATGTTTCTTCCTCAAGGACGCGAATGTTGGCGTAGGGATGAACCCTCTTGGTGAAGTCGTTTCCGGAATGGAGATAATTGATAAGTGCGGCGCTGGCGATACAGTTCAATTAATAGAAGAGAAAAGCATTTGATTAGCTCGATGGTATCCTAGACATGGACGCGCAGAGTAAGATCAGAATTATTGATACTCTTTCCTTTGTAGTTGCGATAATAGCATTCGTTGGCATCGGCTACATACTGTTTACAGACAATTTTCAGTTCTTCTTTAACTGGAAACTCATTGTGTGGGTCGGCATAATTTCAGCCATCAGTTTCATTTTAGTTAGAAAGAGACAGAACATCTTCGCAGAAACGCTCTAGGTTCTTGCAAGGTTAAGGATTGCCAGAGTCGCAACTATAGCCTCTTCAGTCCTAACTGTTTCGACTGCCTGCTTCGGGATAGTGTTCAGAATTACCGAATTTGGAGGGGGGCTGAAGCGTTCGTGTTCCAAGATTTCAGGAAGCCCGTGCTTTGGAGAACCGAAGACAACCAATGTGTTTTGTGCTCCCCCAATTCTATATGTTAGCGTGTTCCACCGCTCTTGAATGTTGTCGCCCTTTCTAGAGGTAAGAATTGCGAAAGCAGGCTTAAGACTGTTAAAGAGCTCACGGAGGCTCGAGTAAGCCTTGACCGAATAGCCCCAATAACTCCCAATGCTACTTCTGTCGATGATGCTCGCCGACAAGCCATTTCCTACGGATTCTATGCGCACTGTAACTCTTTGATTAGATGTTGCATCCCCCGATAAAGCAACATAATTCCTCAGCCCAACATCTGCGAAAAGTTTCCCGTCTTTTCTTATAACGATTCCATCTCGAATATCTCCAACCCTTACCTTGGATTCATCTGCAGCTACAAGATGGCTTGGTATGCGTAAGGGAGGCAAAAGCCCTGCAAACCGCAAATCTTCTGAGATTGGGTAAACTCTCTTGCGCAGGTATTGAGGAAGTTCTAGATACTCCAGTATTAGCTTGAGAAATTTTGTTTCATCTTTGGACTTGCCTGCAACCCCATATACGCAAATCTTAGCAACAGCAAAGATCGCCGCAGCTCTCGCTATCATGCCTATCTTCTCGGTCTTTTCTCTAAGAGTGGAACAATCCTCTAGCACGATGGATGGTATTGCAAACCAGAAATCTGGGCACACTACTTGAGTGGTCAAATCAAAGCGGAAATAACTTTAGCTGTTGCGAAAATGGTTATCTATCTCTATTGCATTGAATTTCCTGAATGGAAGCAGACAAAGATCTAGAGATCATCACTGCCAAGAAGATGCGGGAACTCAGAAAGAAGATTGCACAAGCGGCAGAGCCAAAGCAGAATACACCTAGAGACGTTCTTGTTTCAAGGTTGGTTGATAGGGGAGTCGAAGTTTTGGAGGCAGGCGAGAGAGCTTATCCAAAGGAGATGAAGATGATAGTCGAAAAGCTTGCTGAGCTCGTACAAAAAGGTGTAATCACCTATTACATTTCCGGTGGCGAATTACTTTCATTAATGCGAACGTTGGGGCTTCATGTTTCTGTTCCTACCAGAATTGCCATTTCTGATCATGGCAAATTAATTTCTCTTGCAGACAAGCTAAAGGAAAAGTAGCTACTCCTCTGCCTTTGGAGGAGGCGCGTTTGGTGCGGCTGCCTTTGCCTTGGGCGTTATCGTGGTGAATTTTGATGCAAGAACCTTCTGCAGCATCTCTTCGGAGAGCTTGAATTCGTCAAAGAATTCCTTAAGCTTTGGCTCGAGTATTTGTTTATCATCGTTCGTAAGTTCTCCATATCGCACATTCAATTGCATCGTATACTTGCCCTCATAGAACCTCTTCACCCTTGGTATGATTTCTGCAGGAAGCTCTGTTCGCAGGTAATCGAGCGAGATTTCATCCTTCGCTTGCATGCGCTTGAACGTCTCCATATCCAACTTGCCTTCAACTGTAAGAAATTCAAGATAGTTTAGCACATCAGTCTTTGGAGGAGCAAGGCCGATGGAATCCTGCCTGACCCTTCCGCGAATGTACATCTTCCCTCCCAGCATGCCTGTAGCAACAAAACTTCCTACGAGCTGGCCGTTGTAGTCTTTGTCCAGAGCGTCAAGACCTAGAACTAGAGCTATCCCTCCTGCCATATACTCGCCAAAGTAATCATCTGCTCTCCCCCCAATGATAGCCCATGGTTTTGAATCCCTGTATTCCCTCATTTGTATGACGGCTCTGTTTCCCACGTTACCCCTCACGAAGATGTGACCGCCCTGAAGCGCCTGTCCAAGAACATCTCGACCATCGCCGTGTATGATAATCTTGCCAGAATACATGGCATCACCTATGTCGTCCTCACCATTCCCATAGACGATTATTTCTCCTCCTTTGTTGAAATTGCCCAGACAGTTGCCAGGTGTGCCGTATAACGTAAGCCTTCCACCAACAGGCAGATTGACTCCCATGTATCTCTGCCCGCTCACATTTGCTACGTGAACTTCCTTCTCTCCAGACTTGAAGCGTTCCAGAATTATCTGGTTTAATTCGTGATAATCAATTCCTGTGGCATCAATAAGCTCGGGAACTGCTGGCCTTTCTTGTGTGATAGAAATTAGACTCGTATCGGTCTCTGGGAAGAAGTAATCCCTGTCACTTCTACCAGTTTCAATGATGCCCCTCTTCATAGAAGCGAGTACGAACCTTCCCGGCTCTGGCGTCCATACTCTAGCCTCAGGAGAAATCCTCCTGATCTGGCACTCCTCGCTTGCCATGTAGATGCGCTCTTTATCCTCTCCAATCACAATTGGTCTGAACTTTGACCTGTCGATCAAGCCCAGCATGTAAGCATCTTCACCATCGGTATAGCCAGCAATGACTGTGAAGGGACCATCAAGTTGCGCCCCCTTGTATCCTAGTATGAGTTTTCTTATCGTTCTGGCAAATGTCTTATCCCCGGCCATCTCTACGCTGTGCTCGTAGTTCCTACAAGGCTGCCTACTCCCCGAGATTTCAGGAACTGGATGTTCGCGCCAAATGAACTGATGTCTCCATTGTGAACTATCGCAGTGTCAAAAGAGGCAAATGGATGCGACCAAATTGGAAACGCGCCTGGAGAATTGGTAGGCTGCCTAGTATGGGCAATCCACATATCGCCAAAGGTTTCTTTGTCAAGCAGACCGCATTCTTTTGCAACATCCATCGGATACCCTACATCTTTGTAGACCTGAACATATTTGCCGAAGGAGTATATCCTGCCCCGAATTACTCCATCAGAGAGAATCTCAGCATTGACGGTATTTACAGCCTGTGAGAGAACTCTTTCTGATGCGATTGCAACTTTGGCCTTCCATACCCCAAATCTCTTGGGGCTGAAGTTGGGCTCATTCTCGGAGTCTATGGAGACGCCTCTAAAACTCTCTAGCCTCTTCTTCAGCTGCTTTACGGTTTCTTGACCATCTGCAAATGCCTTGATCGTGTAAAGCTCTCCACTCTTTTCATCGGTATGGAAGTTTGCGAATCCTGCTCCGAAAGCACTACCCCTGAATCTGACGCAGTCAATTGCCTTCACAGCGACGCTACTCGGAATTTGTTGAGCCCCATGCTTCCTTAGAACTCCGAATACTCCGCAGTCATCCTTCATGTGAGGATCTGTGTCAGGGAAAAGCGTGAACATTACGGTGCACCTCCTGGTTTTACTCTGAGCTTTCTCCTGATTTCTGGCTCCAAATCTACTGACCGTAGCAGTTCCCTGTTGCCTATCATAGATGTGTGGATGCTACTGACTCCTGCCGCACCAGCCAGCAGTTTGACCTCCTTCCGAAGTCCGAAGACTAAGTTCTCCAGCCTTTCCTCAGCCCTGTCAAAGTCGAATTTCTGGGTCATCCCTCTCTCGTAGCCTAACGCGATCAGTGCCGCTTTGCTTATTCCAACAGCATCTGCGCCCAGAGCTATCAGTTTGAAAATATCATCGGCCCCTCTGACTCTGCTCCCGAAGGCTAGCAAGTCAATAGAGCTTCTCAAAGGCTCATCATCAACCCTTTCCTCTCTGAGCGCCATATCTATCTGAGAAAGAGCTATTTCAAGGTCGGTTCTCCAGCCGTCAATAGAAAAGTCCCAATCAACTATAATGCCCGCAATCGACTTTCTTGCTATCAACCCTACTTTCGGCACAATTTCTTCTGAAGCGGGAACTCTAACAAAGATAGGAATGTCTTTCTTGCTGAGGCGAAGCCTCCTGATAGTATCCTCCCAGTCTCCCTCAGTGCCTGGATAATTGACTACGAAAGCGGCTGGCATAACTTGAAGTCTCTTAGCAAGGTATTCATTACCGTCAACCATGAGGCATTTACCATACTTCTTGAGAGTCTCATCAGTAGGGTCATCTTCATCGAAGAGAAGACCCATTCCATAAGCGCCTCGTGCAAAGACCGTATGGATGCTCTCTGGTTCCATTGGCAGTCGTGCAAACATGACAGGATTGGAGAGCCTTATCCTGCCAGCAGCAAGATAGCACGAAGTTTCGATTTCTTCTCTGTACGGATCTATGCTCGGTCGAGTCACCTGCGCTCCATCAGTTCTCAGCCAGTCGCAAATTGTTTTGGGATCTTCAGTGAACGGACCGGAAATAGTGCCCATGCTTGAAATTACTGCCTCACCGGCACCTTTGCCCTGCGTCCCCGCGAGCTCTTGAAGGTTATCCCTCCTCGTTTCAGTCCAGTAGGTTTCCTCGTCAAACTGCTTTTTCGGCGCGGGCTTGCCCACGAACGGATATCTTCCCTTCTCAACCTTGATATCAAGCACCTTGGCAGTTTCATCGTTCATATTATACCCTCTCAAGAGATCTCTCCTTCCGACCAAGTCCTCAGCTCTTGTCAACCCGAGCTCTTTCAAGATAACCTGGAATTCTTCTTTCCAGCCCAGCACCAAGTTGGTGACCCATTGTGCTGCTGTGTCAAGATCAAGTTTCCTCAATGCGTTGGGATCGATTTTGTTGGTGATTAGTGCAGGACAGAACCCCAGATGGCATTTGTGAACCATTAAGCATCCAATAGCAATCAGCGCCCCAGTTCCTACGCTTACGATGTCTGCGCCAAGCGCCATGAGCTTTGCAGCGTCCTCGGCACTGCTCACCATTCCTGCTGCGATTATAGAGAATCCTTTCCGAAGTCCTTGATCTCTGAGAACCTTGTCAACAGAAGCAACGCACAGATCTATTGGCAAGCCAACATTATCTTTTACTACAGAGGGTGCCGCTCCAGTACCGGCTCCCTGACCATCCATGATGATACCATCTGCTCCCATCCTTGCAATGCCAGAAGCGATGTACGGGATGTAATTGGTAACGCCGACCTTCACAAAGACTGGTTTCCCTGTAGCCTCTTTCAGCGCCCAGATTCTTTGTCCCAAATCCTCAATGGAATAGATGTCGTGATGCGGAGCAGGTGAGATAGCGTCTCTGCCGACCGGAATTCTTCTTGCAAGAGAAATCGGCTCTGTAACCTTTCCGCCTGGAAGATGGCCCCCAATCCCAGGCTTTGCTCCCTGCCCTATCTTGATGACTATGCCAATGCCTGTATTGAGCACATCGATGTCTACACCGAACCTTGCCGAAGCCCATTGCACCGTTATCCTCTTGCACTTCGCAACCTCTGGATGCAATCCTCCCTCGCCAGTGCCTGTCAGGACTCCCGTGTTGTCAGCTGCCCTAGCGAGAGCGATGTTCGGAACTCCGCTCAAAGCCCCAAAGGACATGTCGCCCAAGTAGAGAGGAGCGCTCACCGTTATTCTGCCGTAGGCTAGTTTGCTTGAGCTGTCTATAGCATCCAAAGAAAGATTGTCTTTCTGCTTTACAAATTCCTCATTCGATTTAACCGGGTCAACGCTGTGAAATGCTACTCTGTCAAGAACCCTGTAGCTGTTTGGATGATCAGACCAAGGGCTAACTGCATGAGCCGTTGTTGCAAGTGCCCTTATGTGCTCTATCCGCTCCCTATTCCAAAATTCTTCCGAAGGGGGTTCTGGGATGCGCTGATAAGAATTAACCAAGCCAGCTCTGGGAGGGACGTATGTCTTTGGCTCTACTTTCTCCAACCACTATTCAAAGATCTCAAAATCCAATTAACTATTTATAACCCTTCTGCACTATTGATGTCCAGTTTATTGCAAAAAGTGAGAAAAATATGCGACAATTGGACGAACAGGAAATAAAGATCGTGAAG
>JACPBJ010000084.1 GCA_016180375.1 Nitrososphaerota archaeon
CAATTGAGAACTCTGTCTTCTTGCTTTCAGTCTCCATCCTAGATCACTAACTAAAATGGCTCAACTTAGCCCTCTTATTAACCGTTAATCCGAATCCTCCTGAATCAGCCATCGGGAGTTCCGTAATGCCACCCATGTCTGAAGGCTATCATTCTTGCCGAACTAACATCCCTTGCACCGCGTATATTTGGTCTAGCAACTTTCGCCGATGTTCCACGTTCATCTACAATCTCAATCTGAACATCTTTCGACCTCATCGTGAGCGTTTCAGCTATCTGCCCTGCCAGTTTCGGATTTCCATTGCCTATTCTGACAATCTTTGTCCTCTTTTGAGCCAGCTTCAAAAGTTTCATTATCGCACCAGCAGCCTCGTCTGCGGAGGTTACAACTTCCCCAAAAACCTCCGAATTGCCATAGTAACCGACTATTCCAATGCGCCTGCCAGGATCAACTCCAATAATCAACGGCTCTCCCTTGCCTATCTGTAACTTGTCAAGAATCGTTTGCTTTGCAAGGTCTGGATCATTCTCGATATCCTCAAGGACAACAACTTCTACTCCTTTTATCAAAGGCCTCTCCTTCATTGTCGATATAGCAAGCCTTACCCCCTCTGGGATCTCCGCGCTTGGGGTAATGCTTCTGAATGGAATCTTGATCCGCTTTAGAATAGATGTAATCTTGTAGTAGGCTTTACCGTCAAGAGTATCGACGGCAACAGGAAGGAGCTCCGTTTCGTATTCCGACCTTATCTATATCACCAATTCTTGCGAGTTACGTTTGCAATCCCCTTCTTAAATACTCGACCCCATTTTGCAGAGATGTACTGCTTTGTCGCAGCGTAGCATTATAGCACCGAACGAGCTCGTTTCGCTTTTACCTAAGGGCTCCATCAGCTCGCTTCTTTGCGCAGAGCCATCGGTGACTCGCACTTCACCGCCTCCATGATGAGGAGAGCTCTTCTTCCAAGGAACCTTTTCCTGATATTTCCAAAAGGTGAGCAGATCAACGATGCCTTTGCTACCCTTCTCTCATGGACAAAGCCAAAGTTCGACCTCTTAGTTATTGATTCTGTGACCACTTTCTATCATGTAACTCCGTTGGAGAAGTTCTCTGCGAAGAACAGGAAGCTCGGCTTCTATCTTGCATTGCTACGGGATTTTGCTAAGAAAGCAGAAGCACCTGTGCTGTTAACAAGTCATCAGACATTCAGGAAGGTTGGGGAGGATTGGGCAAAGAAATACTCTGGAGGCAGGGTTCTGGATTACCATAGTTCTCTCGTCATTTTGAACTCCATTGAAGACGGATTGATTAATCTGGAGATATTCAAAGGAGATAGTCGAGGAAGAGTCTTCGGAGTTCCTCTAAGCGAGATTGATTCAGAATCCTTTTAGCCTTAGTAGCGTGAACCCGATTGCAAAGCTCACGACTATCAGCATAATACCTCCAAAGATGTACGAACTTGACAATCTCCCTCTCATCGTCTGCCTCCCCCCTCTGTACATCAAATAGATACCAGCAGTGCCTATCGCAATTGTAGATGCGTTGAGAATTCCTTCTGCAGCGCTCTCAGCCGCCCTAGATGGAACGATTATCGCTCCGGCAAGGTTCGCCCTTGAGCCTTCGAGCAGTGCATTCACTATTCCTCCAGAATAGACGAAAAGAATGATAATGTAAACGGCAGGAATAACTCTTGATATTAAAAGCGAAAGAAAATCATCGAAGTTTCTTCCTCCTACCTTGAAGTACTTTACACGCTGACTCATTCGATTCGTAATTCGATCAACACTACTTTTTATTCCCATGATATCACTGTTCTTTTTGAAGCTCTGCCAAGGCTATGTCTTTAACCCATGCCCCAGTATCAGGCAATTCAGATGCCTTTCTTAAGAAGTTTCCCCAAGTTAACTCTCCCAGCCTCTCCTTCCAAGCCTCATAAGCAGAGTGAAGGTTGTCATAAGCAAGAAGGTGGTAGCGGCAGAGCGAGTAGCCTCTGCTTGTCTTGATAGCAACTCTCCCGCAGAACCGGCAGATCTCTTCAACCATTTCTTACCCACTTTTTCCCTTTGGTTGGACACTGGACATTGATGCAGAAGGTCATTGGAAACCTGCTGAACCTTGCAGATATAGTAGGCCAGCCGCAAGTCTTGCAAGCCTTTCTCAGAGGCCTGATGATGCCCCTTTGAGGGAGAGGAGCAGAAGCTCTGCATCCTTTTGCGTAGTTCGTGCATCCAACGAACCTCTTGCCGCTAGCCCTTGACCTTATGATTATGAGATTCCCTTCCTTGCAGACAGGGCATGTCCCAAGAGTGTTCTCCTCAGCAACAACACTTCTTACGGCAGAATTCAGACGCTTTCCTATCTCTGCTTCTGCCCTTTTCATAGAATAAAGAGATTTGCCAAGTTCGTCCATTACCCTCTCTACGACTTGCTCTCCATCGATGCCTCCAGCTTCGATGCGTTCGAGCGATGTTTCGATCTCCCTCGTCATATCAATAGATAGAATCGCAGGACTGTGCGCCTGCATGGTTTCAACGACTGAAAACCCAATCGAGGTCGCAGACATGCTGGCCTCTGCTAAGTAGCCTCGTGAATAGAGCGTGTGGATTATCTCAGCCCTTGTAGCCTTGGTACCGATAGAATCTTCTTCCATCTTTGCCAGAAGGCTACTTTGATTGAACCTCGGAGGGGGCTGCTCGAATTTGTCGTAAAGTTTCACTCTAAGAACCTTGACCTTTTCCCCCTCCACGAAATCAGGGATTGGTTTGTCTTGGTGAGAAATGAAATCCGCATAATAGGCAAGCCAGCCCGCTCTGAGAGTCGTCCTCCCATTAACTTTGAAAATATGGCCTGCTATGTCTATTATCGCTGCGACTCTTTCCCTGATGGCATCTTCAGCAAATACTGCAAAGAACCTTCTTACTATCAGCGCATACAGTTTGAACTCTTTTGGTTGAAGAGATCTTTTTGGAATTTCCCCCGTAGGATATATCGCTGGATGGGCTGGGTCATCTTTGGGTCCCTCATGGGGTACTAGCTTTCCAGATAAAAGTAAAAAGGCATGGTCCCTGAAGCCTGTCATTGCCGTAAGACCTGTCAGTATCTTCTTGTAGTTTATTGACGGAGGCAGCTTTTGCGAAGACGTTCTTGGATACGAGATCAGCGCATCTAGGTAGAGCCTTTCAGCCATGTAGAGCGTTTGGCTTGGAGTCAGACCGATGCACCGGTAAGCCTCTCTCTGCAAATCGCCTAGATTGAAAGGAGTGGGAGGCGGCTCTCTGAATACTGACTTCTTAACTTCTTTGACGGTTCCATCTTTGCCAGTGCAATCATCGATTACTTTCTGCGCAAGTTTCAGCTGAAGTATCTTTTCCTTCTCGTAATTTGCCGTTAGCCTCCTGCCGTCTTTTTGGATGATCGCATCTGCGCTCCAGTATGGCAAGGGGACAAAGTTTCTGATCGTAATTTCTCGCTCTACAACGTAGGACAGAGTCGGCCCTTGCACCCTTCCGATGGACATGGTCCTGTAGCCTCCTGTTGCTGAAACGATGGACTCTACAAGTGCTCTGGAAAGATTGATGCCGTACATGAAGTCTACAATGTGCCGGGTTCTGCCAGCTTCGGCGAGATTCCCGCCAAGCCCGGGTTTTGCTTTTGCTATTGCATCCCTCAATTCCTCTGCCGTAAGCGTTGAGAACTTTGCGCGAAGTGCTACTGTTTCTTTGCCACCGCAGGCGTATCTCAGTATGTTGTATCCTATAGTTTCTCCTTCAACATCGAAGTCGCATGAGTTGATGAAAAAATTTGCTTTCTTTGCCAGCTCAGAAATAACTCTGATCCTTTCTGCAATTCTGGCGCTCTTCTCTGCCTGAGAAATCGGCACCCATTCAACATCATATGCTGGGTAAATGCTCCTTCTCTTCACTAGGTCTGCCACGGTGTAAAGATGCCCCAATGAAGAGCATATCACATATCTCTTCTCTCCTCTCTCAACAAGAAAGACTTCAGAATAGCCTATTTTGTAATGCTCAGGCCTTTCTTCCAGCGCCTCTGCTACCCTTCTTGCCGCGTCAGGTTTCTCGCAAATGACTAGCGTGTAGTCGCCCCTGCTTGTCAAACTCTGCAATGCAGACATTAATCGATTCGCTTTGCTATGCTTGAACTAAATTTAAACCCAATTACAAAATGTACGCAAGGGCATCCTTGTTGCCTATCACGTCTCCATCAAGCGTCATTATCACAGCGTCCTGAACATAATCAGCAACTCTCCTTATTGCTGGGGAGATTATCCTCCCTCTATTAGATGTGAAACCAAGAGCACTCAGTTCCCTGTTAAAAGAAGGCAGAACTATCAGTTCGACATAGCCATCAGCCTTGCTTTGAAACATCGATGACCTCTTGACTTTTAGTATTAACCATGTCTGGCTTCCGCTCATCGGGCTGCCCTTTCTGCTGTATGTTGGATGCAAGTGACCCATCACCAGCCTGTCAATATTCCTGAAAGATTCTGGAGGCTTCATATGCCCATGAAACATTGCCGTATTGCCAATTCTGATGCCCTGCGCCTCTTCGAGGTTCAAATCGCTGGGCACTAGAGGTTCAAGCCCTCCATCATGATTGCCAGGGATTATCGTAGTATCAATTTGTGAAACCAACTTTTCAAAGAACGAGGGCACCTCTCTCCACTCTGCATTAGTAACTTCATCGACACTATATTTCACGTCGCCAAGAATCACAAGCGAGTCAGGCTTTTCCCTCTCCATAATCTCCGTAAGTTCATCGACCATCTCGTCCGTCGAGCTTGGTAATCTTACACCAGACCTAGTGAACCTCTCCTCAAAACCGATGTGCAAATCGCTGATCATTATGGTCCTTTTACCCTTCTCCTCAATTAACAGCACGGGATGCGGGTAGAGTATCTTCATCAATCACTTTCAACGTGAATAAGATTTGGAGATGTATATTAATGAAGAAACTTTTGTTGCTGTTGCTTGCGAAGGCCGTCGAAGGAGAGGATTAGCGAAATCGTCGAGGAAGGAAGGGTAAAGCTTCACCGCTTTCTTCCCAGCGGCAGAGAAATTTGGACCGTCGTTGGGAGCAGAGGGGACCAGCTTGTCATTGAATCGCAACCCTATTGTACATGCAGGCACTTTCATTTTGCAGTGCTTGGAGGAAGAGACAAGACCTGCTATCATCTATCAGCACTCAAAAAGGCAAAAGAATCCTCAAAATTCGTAAGAATAGACATGGATGACGCTGAATACGGCAGGTTTCTATCGCTTCTCTCTAGCGATGTTCCGCCCGACCTCTTCTGAGGCTTCGACGCTGGGGAGTGCCCATTTGAGAGCGGGGGCAGCGATGCCGATGGAGACCACGACAACTATCGCTGCTATGGTTATTAGATCCGGACTTGCGAGCCCTTGATCTACGCCTCCCTTTCCTATAATCAGAGACATTTCTGCCCTTGATATGAGGGCTATGGCTGCAAGCAATGCAACTTTGCCTTTTAACCCTCCAGCGAATGCACCGCCTAAGCCTCCGACAAGCCTCGCGGCAACACTGCCAATTATTGCCAAGACTAATACAGGCAGCAGAACCGCTACCGAGGTTGGCTGAACACTCATTCCTATAGATGTGAAGAATACAGCGGCAAAGACGGTTTCCATCAATAGAATTCTGTCAAGCATCTTTTCTCCTAGTTTCTTTGCAGGGATTATAGCGCCAACAAGAAATGCACCGGTAACTGGAGAGAGTCCAAGCAGAGATGCTGCATATGAGAGAACTAATCCTCCACCAAGAAATAGAGCGAATAACGAGGGCTCGCTGATCACTTTAATCACTCTCTTCAGGATTTCAGGTAATATCTTCGCTCCGAGAAATATGGAAACTAGAACAAAAGAGACTGCTACTAGGGAGGTTCTGACCAGTTCGGTAGGGTTGATTTGACCAGAATTAGCGGTAAGACTCAAGGCTACAGAAAGCAGTACTATTCCTTCAACATCATCAATTATGCACGCAGCAAGTAGTTTTCTGCCAAAATCCGATGCCGATTTGCCTGCTTCCTGAAGGCTTGCAGCCACGATGCTTGTGCCACTGGGAGCCAAGACCGCACCAAGCAGAACAGATGCAACTTGGGTCCAGCCCAGATACTGCCCTATAGAATATCCGACAATAAACGAAAGAATTGTTCCGAAGGTTGTGAGAAAGAATGCAACTTTACCAATCCTGAAGAAAGATTCTGCGGGAAACTCAAAGCCCGATCACAAATAGAACGAGCAGCGCTCCAAACAGAGCAATCGCATTCACTGTCTGTGTGTTGCTCACAACTCCAAAGATATTCGGACCGATGAGCACCCCAGCGAAAATTGCTCCAAGAAGCCCCGGCAGCTTCATCCTCCTGAACAGCTCGGAAGAAAGCTGCGAGGCGAGTAGTATCACGCCGACATCGAGGAGAAACGGGAACTCTGTACTGACCACTATCCCTTCGATGATCGTTTGGTAATATGAAATTTAAAGATGAGCTATACGAAATATGGAATCCGCCTTATCCAAAAGGATAAATCGCTTCGTAAAGAGCGTATATTGTATCAAACATGACAAACGTTGGATTCGCTGAAGACATCAGCGAAAGAACAATACATGCCGCTGACGCTATGCAGAAGAGGACTAGATCACGACAAAATTGACCTATGAAATTGCCACTAATTATGAAAAATTCGCTAAGAGGCTCGCTCCCCAAGTTGCAAATGTTCTGGGCGTAAGGAACAGAAAGATCAAGGTCTTGTTGGCCGATACTGTAGTCTTTCCTATTCTGGGAATAACAAGCGGAAGGACTATTTTTCTCAATGCGCGATGGTTTGCGTGCACGAGATTGCACATGCTGTAATGAACATACAGGTCGCTTTGGAAACCGAGGACTGGCTCATTGAGGGGCTTGCAGACTATGCGCGTGAAGTACTCGGCTATCAATCGATCACCGGCAGCTCTCCTGACTACGATCCAGAGCGTCTTTTTGAGGGTTATGAACCAACGGCCCACTTCTTTCTGTGGCTTCGCAGTAAATATGGTGAAGGCGTAATCAAGGACATGTCTAAGAGAATTTCAGAGGGCAAGCCTTTTGATGTTGAACAACTGAAGAGATGGCTCCACGAGTACAAAGCAGACAACGAAAGAAAAAATTAGCTTAATTCGAACTGAATTGCAGCTTCGCGATCCTGCATCTTTACGAATTCAGCAACCGCCTTCTTTTCCTGCTCTGTAAGTTTTCTATATTTCTGTGCTGTTATTGTTTCCCCTTCTTTGATTACTCCTAGATATTTGCCTGCAACAAAGTAAGTATGCGAATTAGGAACTCTCCATACGGTAGCGACATCGGTTGGAGATATTGAAACGTACATGGGGGTGATGTTGAATTGACTTTTTTTGGCTAAAGGAAGTATGATCACTCCTGTCTCTGATGCAGCCAATAGCCTCTTTCCCGATTATGGTCAAAAATAAGCTTTAGAGATGCCCTCTGAACAAAGGCTAAGGTTCTACGGGCAGTTCAGGCTTGCTGCCCCACTCTGCAAAAGAGCGATCATAAATTCTCACATTGGAATATCCAGATAAGCGAAGTGCAATGAAAGTGTGGGAAGCTCTTTCTCCAACATGACAATAGCACACAATCTCCTTATCCTTTGAAATTCCCCTACTCTCAAAGAGTCTTGCAAGTTCCTGCTTCTCTTTGAAGATCTTTTCGTCTCCTACCCCTTCATGCCATGGCAGATTGATACTGCCTGGTATCCTTCCCGCGCGTGGGCCGGATACCACTAACCCTTCAAATTCCTCGGGATTTCTTGTGTCAACAAGTATTGCGTCCGGCTTGCCTATCTTGGATGCTATGTAATCCGAGGTAACCCTGAAATCTTTGAAGTGGTTTATTGCAACGAATTTCGCAATCACAGGTTTAGGAACATCTCTTGTAGTTGGATAGCCTCTAGCCTTCCAGATACTGAAAGGGATGTCAAGGAGCCTTACTTTCGCTCCATAAAGCTCCAGAGTCCAGAAGAGCCTTGTTGCAGACGCTCCTCCTCTATCGCCATAAATCACTACAGTTGTGTCATTGCTTACACCTTTCTCCGATAGCAACTGCTCGATGCTCTCTTTTGATGCAACATCCATATACGGCCTGCTCGGGTCGAAGTCTACTATTCTTTCATACCTTATCAGAACGGCATTCGGAATATGACCTGTCGAATACTCCAAAGGGCTCCTCATGTCGAATATTCGCACTTTGGGCTCCTCATGTCGAATATTCGCACTTTTGCATCGTTCAAATGCTGGAGAAGCCATTCCGCACCTGCAAGAATCTCATCCATCAAACTCCTCTCTTGACGTAGAACTTCATCACGCCATTCTCTTCCTGCATCGAAAGGAGCTGGTGACCTGCCCTCCTAGCCCAAGCAGAAATGTCTTCTTTTGCAGCAGGATCAGTGGCGAGTATCTCCAATACGCTCCCTACTCCTACCTGCGATATCGTCTGCTTTGCCTTCAACACAGGAATAGGGCACAGAACGCCTCTTGCGTCGAGCGTCTTCGCTACGTTACTGGATCTCATCTAGTGTTTTAAAACGCCGTTATACCTAAATACTTATTGTTTTGCTCGTACAAAGCGTTCCTCAAATGGCAAATGCGATTAGCGTAGCGGATCAGTTCTGGGACAGAGTTGCCAGATATAGAGAGATGGGCATGGATCCTCTGCGTTGGGTCGCTGGATGCGCCGTCAAAGTCGATCTTACCACCGTAGTCTATCCAGCATTAAGAAGGCTAAGACCCACGCTCAAAGAGTTTGGGGTTACGATAGGGCATAGGGAGGATGCCGATATCTTTCCTCTGAGTGGTGAAGAGCCCATAGTTACAAGGAGAATTTACAATCCAAAGAACCCTTCTGTCAATTTAGAAGATTTGAAGAGGATTAACCCGAATAGAGCCATTTCCCTTGTCCAAGTTCACCAGAGGAATGCGGAGAATGACAAGACCTTCGGTGATTGGCTGCTATCAGTATACGGCGCTATCGGTAAGGCTAAGGTTGATTTCTGCGTGGGCAAGGGTCATTCGATAATTACTGGGGATCCTGAGGCTGAATTCGCTCTGTTCGACTTTATCTCGCATAAAAATGGAAGGAGCGAAGGCTGGACACTGGCAAACAATGACACGATACAAATCATAGATCCAACTGTAGACCCAGGAACGGCAGAGCAGACAGAGGTAGCAATCTGCAATTCTCTCAACGACCTTCTGACGCTTGGCTGCTATGAAGACTTGAAACTTCTTCCCGTAATAGATGCGCCGAATGCTGAGCTGGAGCACAGGATTCTAGAGCATGCCAGGACATTTGCAAGGAAGCACGATATCGATTTTGTAGATGCGGAGTCCCCAAATAGAAAGAAACTTTTGATAGGCGCGACATTCGTTGGCAACATGCGAAAAGAGCCTCCGATAAAGACAGAGACTCTCAAAGCAGGCATGAAGATACTCGTCAGCAGGCCGTTCGGAGACTTGGCGCCTATCAATGTGTATCTGTCAGCCTTGGCCGATGAAGCCTTCTTGAAGAGCTTGGAAGAGCAGGGGAGCAGTATTGAGGAGGTGCAGGATGCAAAGAGTGAAGTCATAGCAACTATGCGCCATCCAAACCTGAAGATAGGCAAGATCATCAACGGATACCTGCCTGATTACGGCGAAGAGTTCGATACCTCAGAGCACATAGCATCGACAGGCGACATCTCTGGCCCCGGAATTCTGATATTCAAGGAACTGGCAGATAAGGCGAAAGTAGACATAACGCTTGAAAACATACCATTGAGCTATGCTGATTACGTAAAGTTCGCCAGTGAAAACTTCCTTATGGACAATGCTACCGCAGGAACAAACGGTGCAGTCGCTGTCATTGGCGAAGAGGGTCTTATCGGTGAAATAGAGGGCAAGTTAAGAAAAGAGGGATATGATCCAAAGATAATCGGTACAATTAATGGCAAAGGCAACGGGACAGTCAGGGTTCCAAAGCAGGTCAGAGAAATGATTGCAGCTAATGCCCAACTCGATGAATTCGTGTTAAATGGTGCTTTGTAGATGACAGAGCAGCAAACCGTGAAGAGGCTTGATGTGACTGGAGAAATCTGCCCATGGCCGGTCATATTAGCAATGAAAGAAGTGAAGAAGATGAAATCAGGAGACATTTTGGAGGTTATAACAGATCATATGCCCTCTACATTGAACGTTCCTGCAGCGGCTACCAAGGATGGCCACCAAGTATTAGGCTCAGAGCGCATAGATGACGGCGTCTACAAGATTTCTATCAGGATAAAGTAAAGTTCTGAAAATTTAATATAACGGCGTTATAACAACTGTTATAATTGCCCGAAATCAAGCCGAACCTCAAGACAAAGTTCGAGGACTTTTCTGCTGCTGAGAAGGGGAAGTTAAGCATTCAGGGCTTCACATTAACGATAAAATCGATAGAGCATCCTGCCAATTTACATCATCAGCTAAGAGATCCAAGCTTCGAGGAGATCTCTGAAGTTGCCGAGGGCATTGCGAAGTCGTGCGGAATTTACCTTGAATTTGATCGAGCAAAGACTGGTGAGGAAAAAGACTGGATTTACATGATTAGGATTAGCATACCGGGAGGAGGCCCTATCACAAAAAAGCAGTGGGAGATTCTTGATGATGTTACTGACAGATACTGCATCTCTGACAGGTATACAGGAGTCGCAAAGCCATCATTAAGGATAACAACTAGGCAGAATATACAGCTGCACTGGGTCAGGAAGCAGAATGTTGTCGATGCAATACAGACAATTGCAAAATCGGGCTTCTACCCTATCAACGGTTGCGGTGATAATACAAGAAATGTCATGGCATGCCCATTGTCCCAATTTTCTGGCATATATGATGCAAATGCTTGGGCTCGTAAAGTTGGAAAGTATTTTGCCCTACCAACCGCTTCCTACATAGAGATCTTTGAGATTGATCCAAAATACATGAGGGAATTAAACGAAAGGAAGCCTGAAGAGAGATTTGATTACGGGCCAAATCTGCTAAAT
>JACPBJ010000085.1 GCA_016180375.1 Nitrososphaerota archaeon
TCAAAGACGGTAACGCTTATTAGGAACTTTTTAATCCTCAGCATCAATGAACAGCAAAGCGCAGGCTTCAGGACTTCTGCCCCACGTAGGGCTTAGCTTGCTATCTTTGTTGCTCGCCTAGTCTTCGACTTAACCCTCAGGTTTTGTCGAAGATAGAGAAACTCTATGGTGTAAATTAAAAATGATCCAAACACTCTGGGCATGTATGTGGAAGAAAACGCTTGAGGCTGAGGAGGCTGAGCGTTCGGTAGGAGGCCAGCAAATAAAAGAGTCTTCGAGCACCTTTACAGGGCTGTTCGGAGCCGTCAACGAAGTAAATACGTCAGAAATTAGTATGCTTAAGACGTACAGAAGGTTACGAATCGTGAGAACTTGGACATCATAATATCTACCATCGTAGAAAACAAGCCGGGAGTCCTGCACAGAACTTCAAACGTATTCAGGCAAAGAGGCTATAATATATCGAGCATCTCCGTCGGACAATTAGAAGACCCTCAGCTATCAAGGATGACCTTTGTCGTAGAGGCGGATGACAATGCAATACCACAGCTTACCAGACAGCTTTCAAAGCAGGTAGATGTTATATACGTTCAGATTCTTAACTCAAATTCTATCAAAAGAGAACTTGCCCTGATCAAGATCAACGCAGCAAATGAGAAGCAGAAATCGGAGATACAGTCTCTATGCAACATCTACAAGGGCAGCATAGTAGATACCTCTCCAAACAGTGTCATGGTGGAGCTAACAAACTCTCACGACAAGATAGACGAGTTCATCAAGGTTGCAGGCAGAATAGGCATCAAAGAAATTTCGAGGACAGGAGTGGCCGCGCTGGTTAAGGGGTAGACGATAAAATGGACAAGAACGAAGTTGTAAGAATATTCGACACTACGCTTCGGGATGGAGAGCAGACACCGGGAGTCGGATTAACTCCTGAAGAGAAACTCGACATTGCAAGGGCGCTAGACAAACTTGGAGTCGATACCATAGAGGCAGGGTTCCCGATAACTTCCAAAGGCGAAGCCGATGGAGTCAAGATGATCGCAAATGATGGATTAAGGGCAGAGATAGCAGCTTTAGCAAGGGCGACAAAGAACGATATTGACATCGCAGCGAGCTGCGGAGTAAAATGTATTCACGTCTTCATAGCAACGTCCGACATCCATCTCCAGCACAAGCTGAAGATGACACGCGAGGAAGCCCTGCAAACTGCAGTAAAGCATGTGAAATATGCCAAGGACTATGGAGTCAGCGTAGAATTCTCTGCAGAGGATGCTTGCAGGTCTGATCCAGAGTATCTAGTCAAGGTCTTCCAAGGTGTTAGCGATGCCGGTGCTGACAGGCTCGATATTCCTGATACTGTTGGTGTAATGCACCCTGTCGCCATGTACAATCTCGTGAACAAGGTGCATAATGCTGTTGACAGGCCGATAAGCGTTCATTGTCACAATGATTTTGGGCTTGCAGTCGCGAACAGCCTTGCTTCTGTTGAAGCCGGTGCTGCCAGAGTTCACTGCACAATAAATGGGTTAGGAGAGAGAGCAGGAAACGCTTCGCTCGAAGAAGTAGTCATGTCGCTGCACAACCTCTATGGAAGAAAGACGAACATCAACACCAAGCTGATTTACGAAACGTCGAAACTGGTTTCTAGGCTGACAGGGATAATGGTGCAACCGAACAAAGCAATCGTTGGAGACAACGCATTCGGGCACGAATCGGGCATCCATACGCATGGCTTACTGAACATGCCTCTGACTTACGAGCCTCTCGAGCCCGAGGTAGTTGGGAGGAAGAGGTGGATTCAGGCAGGAAAGCACGCGGGAAGCCACGGAATAAAGGCGATGCTTGATCAACTTGGAATTAACGTCAACGATGAGCAGCTGAAGGAAATCGTAACCAGAGTCAAGGATTTAGGAGACAAGGGCAAGCGACTATACGATGCAGACCTCGAGTCAATAGCATATACGGTAATGGGACGCGTAGGTGATGAAAAGATTCTGCAGCTTGTTGACATGTCAATCATGACTGGAACAAAGGTCATGCCCACAGCATCTGTAAAGATAACGATGGAAGGGAAGACATTCGTGGTTGCGGATACTGGAGTCGGTCCTATAGACGCTGCCATCAAAGCGATTCAGAAAGTCGGCGAAGGATTAGGAAACATCAGGCTGGCAGATTATCGGCTTGAGGCCATTACTGGAGGTACAGACGCGCTTGGCGAAGTCATGGTAAAAGTTGTGGATCAGAATGGATTGGTCGCATCGGCAAGGGCCGCTCACGAAGACGTAGTAGTAGCAAGCGTTCAGGCAATGATAGAAGGCATGAACAGGCTGCTTCTCAAGAGGAAATTAGTCTCTCCAAAGGTTCCTATGCCTAATCCTTAGCTTGCAGGTTGCTTGTAGAAGGTGAGCCATAATGGGAATGACGATGACTGAAAAGATCATAGCATCTCATGCTGGGCTAGAGGAAGTCAAGCCTGGCCAATTAGTCAACGCCAAAGTCGATGTCATAATGGCTCACGATATCACGGGCCCTCCTGCATTCAAAGCCCTGAAGAACAACGGGCTTGTAGACTACGTCGACTCAAAGAAGGTAGTGCTAGTTTTAGATCACATAGTTCCTCCAAAAGACATCGACTCGGCGATGAACTGCATGGCAGTAAGGCAGTTTGCTGGCGAGAAGAACATCGAGCATTTTTACGATGTAGGGCAGGGAGGCATAGCGCACAATGTCCTCCCTCAGGAAGGGCTGGTCGCTCCGGGCGATCTTGCGGTTGGAGGGGATTCGCATACCTGCACTTATGGTGCTTTAGGCTGCTTTGCAACAGGCATGGGCCATACAGACATAGCGGCAGCAATGGCTCTAGGAGAGGTCTGGCTCAGGGTACCTGAAACGCTGAAGTTTGTTTACAATGGAAAACTGGGCAAGTACGTCACTGGCAAGGATCTGATACTGCAGACCATCGGAAAAATCACTGTCAATGGTGCCAACTACAAGGCCATGGAGTTCGTCGGCTACGCAATAAGATCGCTTCCAATGGAGCAGAGGTTTACCATGACAAACATGGTCATAGAAGCTTCGGGCAAGAATGGAGTAATGCCCGTCGATGATGTGACAAAGGATTATGTGAAGGGCAGGGTTGATAGAGAGTACAAGATCTACAAAAGCGACGAAGATGCAAAGTTTGAGAAGACCTATGAATTTGATATTGATAATATACCTCCACTAGTCGCAAAGCCATACTCTCCAGACAATATTGCTCCTGTTGATGAAGTCAAAGGAGTGAAAGTTGATCAGGTCTTCATTGGCTCATGTACAAACGGCTGGCTTGGAGATCTTAGGCAGGCGGCTGAAATAATGAAGGGAGAGAAGATCGCAAAGGGCATCCGCCTTATTGTCATCCCTGCAACGATGGCGATTTACAGGCAGGCTCTGAAGGAAGGCCTCATCGATGTCTTCATAGATGCCGGAGGAGTCGTTTCTCCTTCAACCTGCGGTCCCTGTCCCGGACTCCATCAGGGTGTAATGGGCCCCGGCGAGGTTGGGTTATTTACCACAAACAGAAACTTCAGAGGGAGGACTGGGCATCCAGAAGCCAAGATCTACCTGTCAAACCCATACGTCGCTGCTGCAACTGCGATAACTGGGGAGATTACAGATCCGAGGGAAGTTTAATGCAACTGGCAGGGAAGGCCTACAAATTCGGCGATAACGTAGATACGGATGTCATCATTCCGGGTAAATATCTTGTGACTACCGATCCTGCGAGGCTTGCTCCTCACTGCATGGAAGGCATTGATCCCGAATTTGCTAAGAAGGTGCAAAAAGGCGACATGATATTTGCTGGAGAGAATTTTGGGTGCGGTTCATCGAGAGAACATGCACCAATTGCTATCAAAGCGTCAGGAGCTAGCTGCGTAGTAGCAAAGAACTTCGCAAGGATATTCTTCCGCAATGCCATCAATATTGGACTTCCAATCCTTGTCTGCCCAGAAGCAGTTGATTATGCAAAAAGTGGCTCTTCTGCAAAGGTGGATACAGAAAGGGGAATCGTTGATGTCGATGGCAAATCTTTCGAGGCTGACCCCTTCCCAGAGTTCATAACTTCAATAATTCAGAAGGGAGGGCTAATGGAATACGTCAAGGAAAGGCTGAAGCAGAAACAGGTGCCAGTCTCCAGCTCGGCTTGAACCTAGTGTCAACCAATGCAGAAAAAAACCACACCTGATGTGTGGGTACGCTTCCTTGCAGGCCCGGAAGAAGCATTGGCACATTTGATTAAGCGGAATGAGGATATTACAAATTACTATCACATCAGAAACATTGTTTCAATTAATGGCAAGGGCCAAAACTCAAGAAGGGCTGTATAGGTGCTTAAGCTCCTTTCTCAGATCAACTTTTGTAAGCACATCATACTTTTGGAGGGTTGAGTACTTAACGCATTTGAAAGTTCACGAGGAGTCTATCGACTAATATACTGCCTGTCAGGCAGAATTCAAGGCATCTATGATGCGCAGGTTCTCCATTGCATTGATGGGAGGGGATGGCATTGGCCCCGAGGTAACCGAGGCAGCCTTAACGGTGCTTGACGCCATATCAGAAAAGTTCTCTCTGAATTTTGAAATTATTGATGCACCTGCTGGAGACGCTAGGCTGAAGAAAACAGGAACAGCTCTGCCAAAGGATACGGTAAATGCGGTTAGAGATGCTGATGCGTGCCTGAAAGGACCCGTCGGAGAGTCCGCGATGGACGTAATCGTGAAACTGAGACAGATGTTCGACCTCTATGCTAACATACGACCTGCGAAATCCTATCCCACCATCAATGCGTTAAGACCTGACGTAGACCTAGTAATTGTTAGAGAGAATACGGAAGACCTCTACAAGGGCATCGAAGCTGATATGGGAGATTCCGCTATCGCTGTTAGAGTAATCAGCAGGAAAGCTTCGGAAAGGATTGCTGAGCATGCTTTCAAACTTGCAGAGACAAGGGGAAGAGACGTTGTAGCAGTGCACAAGGCTAACGTAATGAAGAAAACCTGCGGATTATTTGCTAATGTTGCAAGGGAAGTTTCTCAGCGACACATGAAGGTTTCATTTAGAGAAATGTACGTCGATGCCTGTGCCATGAGCCTTATTCGCAATCCTCAGGATTTTGATGTTATACTCACAATGAACATGTTTGGCGACATACTGTCAGATGAGGCGGCCCAAGTGGTTGGAGGGCTAGGACTTGCGCCCTCTGCAAATATTGGAGATAAAAAAGCTCTCTTCGAGCCTGTTCATGGAGCTGCTCCGGACATAGCTGGCAAGGGAATAGCGAATCCTGTTGCGACAATTCTTTCAATGAAGATGATGTTTGAATGGCTTGCTGAACGCGATGCCAAGTGCTCCAAAGCAGCCCAGAGCATAGAAAATGCCGTAGTTGGAGTACTTGAGAAGGGGATAAAGACGCCGGAGCTTGGAGGCAAAAAGAGCACAAAGGAAGTTGGAAGAGCTATAGCAAGCGCAATTCTGGTTAAATAGAAATTTTCGTCAATTGCCCCATCTCCGGGAAATTTTGGCCAAGGCATAAATATTAGGGAAAGCTAACGGCAATTATGGGAGTTCTTCATACCGCAATGGATCATCTCAAAAATCACATCGAATACCCAGCAACAAAAGAAGAAGCGGTAGCTGCGTGCAACAACTTCATGGATATTCCGAAGGAAGATGCCGACTGGTTCGCAAAAACTCTTCCCAAAGGAACCTACAAGAACCCAGACGAAGTCGTAAAAGCAATATTACAAAAAGTTTAGCGGCTCATCCCAGTATGGTCTGGGGTGGGCATATCTATTTTTTCCTGTGGGATTAGGCCCTCCTTCTGTTGTAGGTGAGTTTCAGCTGAGCGGACTCATCTAAAAAGTTCAATAGAACCTTTGCTTGGGTAAGCTTATTATCTGGTAGATGCCCATCTATAATTGATGAAGGTCAAGGTTGTTCTTGAACCTCAGGAAGAGGGGGGTTATACCGTGTATGCACCTTCTCTTCCCGGTTGCATAAGCGAAGGGGATACGAAGAGAGAAGCTTTACGCAACATAAAAGAGGCAAT
>JACPBJ010000086.1 GCA_016180375.1 Nitrososphaerota archaeon
ACCAATCAGAGGGTCTGCATTACTTTATGCTACCCCCATCTAGTTTTGTACACGCGCGCGCTTTCATCCCTTTATATACGGGGGGGAAGGGTCATCGTTTATGCAGGGGCGTGCTCTCACCTTTGCATTTTCAAGCTCATTAGCATTTGTTAAACTACTAGGATCTATGCATGTGCAGGTATGCACTACTGCGTAAACAGAACCGCAAACGAGTAATGTAAAAGGGATAAATTACAGTGTTATAACTTAGATCACGAATGAGTACGGTAGGAAGCTTGGGCTACAACGAAACTGTGATGGAACATTTCAGAAACCCAAGAAATATGGGCGAGATTCCAGATCCTGACGCTACAGGAACTGCCGGGAACGAAGCCTGTGGCGACGTGATGACGATGTGCATGAAAGTTAAGCGCACTAGCTCTAAAGATCCTTTAGACGATATAGTAGAAGATGTCAAAGTTCTGGTCTTTGGTTGTGGCGCTGCAATCGCTTCCAGCTCTGTTGCAACAGAATTGGCAAAGGGGAAGAAGCTCAGAGAAGCGCAGAAAATCTCAAAGGATGATGTCCTGAAAGCTCTAGGAGGGTTGCCTCTCCTGAAACTCCACTGTTCTGTACTGGCGACGGAAGCTCTGGGAGTTACAATAAATGATTATCTTGCGCGCAAAAAGAAAGGGGCCGTTGATGGAGACTAAGCAGATTCTTGAAAGAAGGGTGAATTTGGATTATTCTTCTGGAATGCCTGTTGATCCAGAAGTTTTCGAAGCGATGAAACCTTACTTTATTGAGAAATATGGTAATCCATCCTCTTTGCACTACTTGGGGGCTGAAGCAAGAAAAGCGTTGGAGGATGCCTATGTTGAGGTTGGAGGGTTGATTGGTGTAGAGCTCCCTGATAGGGAAATTTGCTTTACTTCTGGTGCAACAGAGTCGAATAACCTTGCCATCAAAGGAGTCGCGTTAAGAAATCGAAAGAAAGGCGATCATGTCGTCATCTCTGCGATTGAGCATATCTCCGTAATCAATACTACAAAGTACCTTCAGAGGCTAGGGTTCAGGGTTACCAAGGTTCCCGTAGATTCTTACGGCACGGTCGATGTCAAGGTTTTCGAGTCTTCCTTAACTCAGGGAACCGTGCTTGCTTCGATAACTTACGCAAATAACGAAATAGGAACGATTCAGCCAATAAAAGAAATCGGGAGAATAGCAAAAGAGAAGGGCATTCCGCTTCACGTTGATGGTACTGCGGCTGTGGGGAAGGTTCCTATTAATGTGGATGAAGAGCATATTGACCTGCTGACAGTATCTTCTAATGACATGTACGGTCCAAAAGGTGTAGGAGCACTATACATCAGGGAGGGCACTCTAGTTGAGCCTATAATTCATGGAGGAGGGCAGCAGAGAGGATTAAGATCAGGCTCAGAAAACATGCCCGGAATTGTAGGAATCGGAAAAGCTAGCGAGCTTACAAAGAGTAGGATGCCAGAGGAGAGAAAATATCTTGAAACTCTGCGAGATAGGCTGAGTAAAGGCATTCTGAACAGTGCCGGGGAGATTTATCTCCATGGACATCCAACTCATAGGCTTCCTAGCAATACGGTTGTAAGGATCTTTGGCGTTGAGGGCGAGTCAGTAATCATGGAACTTGATAGAAGGGGTGTAGCTGCTTCAACGGGTTCTGCCTGTGCATCAAAGAATCTCGAACCATCACATGTACTTGCTGCAATCGGGTTGAATGAGATTGAGAGGCACGGCGTCATCCAATTCACTCTAAGCAGGCTGAACACGAAGGAGCACGTAGATTACGTGCTTTCTGTGCTACCTGAGATAACAAAGAAATTGAGGGATTTATCGCCAGTCTGGAAGTTCAGAGATCGACTGCCTGAGTTGTACAAACCACATCAACATGAGTCGCACGAATAACATGTCAAAACTGGAGGAATTGAAGAAATCCCTACTCTACAACAGTGTTCACGATATCTGGTTCGCCATTTGTGAGGAGAAGGGTTGGCACTGGTTCGACCTTGCAGCGCTCAAGAAATTTATCCAATTTCTAAAGGCTAACAGCATTCAGATTAGAATGCTCCCAGTCTGTCCAACCGGGACAGGAGAGAAGGCGGAATTTGCCAAGAAGATCTCTGCGCTGCTTGGTGATCCGAATAAGAGCTTCGTGATAAGAACCGATGATGCGAATATAGTGAAGGTAAGAAGTTTCAAGAAATAGAATAGGGGTTCTGGTAACTCTTCGAGAGATCCGTTTATCCGCTTTTTATACCCCCCTCTAGGCCTAGTCAAAACGATAGGGGGTCTATGCTCAGAGTACCCTGTTGGCAGAAACTGTATAAAAGTGGTACAAGGAAACCTCTCGAAGAGTTACCAGAACCAGAATAGGAAACAGTTAATATAACGGATGTAATATCAAAGCACATATGATGCAGCAACAGAAACTGATTACTATTACAGACAAGGCTGTTACAAAGGTTAAGGAATTCGTTGCGAGCGAAGGCAAGCAGGCAGCAGGGCTTCGCGTTTATGTCGCCGGAGGAGGCTGCTCAGGCCTTACATATGGTATGGCGCTTGAGGATACACCAAGCGAGGAGGATATTGTTATAGAACAGAATGGCTTGAAAGTCTTCGTCGACCCAGCAAGCGCAAAGTACCTGAAGGGCAGCCAACTTGATTATTTGGAGACTCTCGAGGCTTCTGGATTCAAGATTAACAATCCCAATGTAGTGTCGACTTGTGGCTGCGGTCATTCATTCCAGACTGGTTAACACCCTCGAAGATAGCGAGTTTATTTTAATAACCTCCACTGTAAAGTATAACTGATGAGCGCTGTGGGTAACAAATACAGAAGACTTTACGGAAGGACATTCTCAAAGCCCACAAACTTTGGCTGGGTGGTTCAAGGAGAACTAGCAGGCTCAGGGATGCCATTTACGACCAAGGAAGTTGAGTTTTATCTCTCTCAGGGCATCGGGTCGGTATTGAGCCTGACTGAAGACTCTCCCCCTAAGCAGTGGTTTCAGGATTTGGGACTAATGCACAAACACGTACCAATTGTGAACCATACAAACCCGTCAATAGAGCAACTGGAGGATGCCGTTGCATTCATAGATAGTTCTTTGAAAGAGAATAAGCCTGTAGTAGTTCACTGCCATGCTGGGCAAGGAAGAACAGGTACGATAATTGCTGCTTACCTGATAGCTAGGAAGAGCATAGAGCCAAAGGATGTGATAAAGATGCTCAGAGACATGCGTCCCGGCTCTGTCGAAATTGGGCAAGAACCATCGCTTTACGAATTTCACATGAAACTGAACGGAAAGCAATAGGTCTTAAATCCCTATACAATACACCAAAAGCAGTTGAAGATCTATACGCGCACTGGCGACAAGGGCGAAACAGGCCTTTTCGGTGCTGGGAGAGTAAGCAAAGCATCTCTACGTGTGGAAGCGTATGGAGAAGTTGATGAAACCAATTCTCACATTGGCTTAGTGCGCTCTTTTACAAAAGATCGCAAGCTGTCATCAATGCTAGGAGGAATACAAGCTGATCTCTTTGTACTTGGGTCCGACCTTGCAACTCCATTGGATTCGCCCTCTAGGAAAAAAGTGCCGAAAATAACTGCAAGAGATATCAAGAGGTTGGAGAAGATCATAGATCAGGTTGAAGGGGAGCTCGAGCCTCTTCGCAAATTTGTTCTCCCTGCCGGCTCGCAAACCGCTTCTCTATTGCATGTTGCAAGAACCGTCTGCAGAAGAGCTGAACGAAGAATTGTCGCTCTGAAAGAGAAGGAGGAAGTAAACGAGCAGTGCCTGATTTATCTTAACAGGCTATCAGACCTGCTCTTTGTCTTGGCTAGACTCGCGAACAAGCGTGCAAAAGTTAGGGATGTCGAGTGGGAGCTAAAGAAATTGACATAAACGCGAATCTCCATCTCTTAACCAAATATCCCAGACAGAAGGGACATAGTCGACCCATGTGCGCTTGCAGAACTGAAATATATTTTTTCTATCCTCGGCTAGCTATGAAATGTGCTTCTGGATTAGGCGTTCGAGTCCAGGTTCTCCGACAGCTCCAACTACAGTATCTATGACCTGTCCGTTCTTGAAGACTACAAAGGTAGGGATTGAAAATATTCCTAGACCAGTTGAACCCTGAGGATTTTCATCGACATTAAGCCTTCCAAAAACCATCTTTCCTGCGTATTTCTTTGCTAGTTTCTCAAATATTGGATGCATGACTCTACATGGCCCGCACCACTCAGCCCAAAAATCGATTATTGTTGGGGTTGCATTTGCAGTCACTTTTCGAAAATCTGCGTCTGTAACAATTACTGACCCTTGCTGAGTTTCCACTTTCACGCCTCCCTTCTGCATTTCAAGCATCTTCCTCTGCATGATTCTCTGTAGTTCTGCATCTTCCAAACTCACGCAAAAGAGCTATAATTTACTATATTTAAGCGTGGATACTTGTAGTTGCACAGTATTGCATGTAAGGGTCATTGGATGTTTGCAATATGGAGAAAAGAGCTGTACACAAGAATTTTATTCTTTGCGTATATAGCTCATGGTTCTGTCGAATAGGCGCGCCCCTGCACAAAAGATGGCCCCTCCCCCCCGTATATAAATCGAGGAAAGCATGCCTCTGCGTACAAAACTAAGACGAGGGAGTAGCATAAGGCAAGAAATCGGAAAAACCGGAGGTTACTTTCTAAAGATCTGGGGTTCTGTAAAGATCAAAAGAGAAAATATCATCTCACAAAGTCATCCAACGGCTTGATCTTGGCTAATCTCTGCTCTCCAATCTTGACATATTTAGGGTTAACGTCTATACCAATTGAGTTTCGGTTGAGTTCCTTCGCGGCAGCGCATGTTGAGAAGCTACCTGCAAAGGGATCTAGAATCCAGTCTCCCTCGTTGCTACTAGCTTGGACGAATATCTTCAGCAAGGGAACGGGAATTTGGCAAGGATGAGGTGTCTTATCTCTACTTACATTTTTTACGAGATTGAATTGGAAAACATCGTAAGGCGCTCTTCCTTTGCTACCATTTGTCAGTCTTTCTTGTATGCGCCTATCAGTCGGATTTTTGTATGGTTCAGCTACTGCATCTCTGTCGAATTTGTGCTTCTTAGTCTTGGTGCAAAAAAGGATTGAATGCTGAGTCGTTGTATAGTTGTATTTAGAATGCCCCGTATTTGTAGGATAGTGCCACGTCATCCACCTTCTGAAAACCATTTTCTCTCTAAGGAATGGCAAGAGGTAGGCGTTATTCTCAGGATAGTTGAAAAGGTACAAGCTCCCGTCTTTTTTCAGCAATCGGAAACATTCAGTTAACCATCTCTTGCACCATTCGATATAATCATGGAACTGCTTGTTGTCTTCATATACACCGCCGTAATCCTTTCCGATATTGAAGGGAGGATCCGTAATTACCAAATCAATCGACTCAGAAGGCATGCTTGTCATTACTTCCAAACAATCTCTGGCGATAAGCTTGTGTTCTGTTTTCATAATTTCAGGCTGTACTACACCCACTGTTTGGCTCCCCTCGTTAGTCTTTTAACCCTGATTGCGTCCCGTATTAATCTTAACAGTTTGTTCACTCCCTAGCCACATTAACAAATGCTACTTTTTCGCATGGCATAGGAACGATTTCGGAAGAAACTTGTTCAGGTGCAGAACGTCATAGCAGCGCATTCTTAAATAGAGCGAATGGTATGAATTAATCGCGAATAGGTTTTGCATAGCCCTGATGAACCTCGCCTCGTTCTTCTCGGTTCTTTCCTATTCGCGAAACTGAAAGGGGTTTAGTACTCTTTGACGATTCAGGGATCGCTCCCAAAACGAGAGACAATCATCAAGGACGACATAACCATAATGGTTGGAGGGCACGGTGGGGACGGAACGCTAACCGTTGTCAACCTGTTCTCGAGGGTTTTCAGGACTATTGGCCTGAACATTTACGATTCGAGAAACGTTCTCTCCAGAATAAGGGGGGGACATGCGGATGGCTTGATCAGGGCCTCTATCAAAGAGATTTACAACATAGGCGACAGCATAGATATTCTTGT
>JACPBJ010000087.1 GCA_016180375.1 Nitrososphaerota archaeon
TTGCCACTGCTAGGTTCATTTGAACTAGATAATTTTACTGACCTAGCATCAATCATAATCGTCATCATGTCGCTATATTATGGTGTGAGGATAGTACGTCTCTCCGAGGAGATGGAGTTCGTTGCGCTAAAAGGCGGTAGAGCTCCCTACTATATTATGGCTGGAATGGGGTTCTTGGCACTGAACCGGTTATTGGACTTCCTTTCGGAGCCCTTTCTCGAAACGATGTTTGGAGAAGAGGTCGCTTTAACATTCGACGACCCTCCAGCAATGCTGGCTGCGCTTTTCATTTTCTTGGGAGTGAGGAATATGTATGCTATCTACAGAAAAGGCTCGGAGCTAAAGAAGGACGCTAAGCCAGAGGAAATTTGGAAAACAGAAAGTGATTCAGTCTAGGAAGAGTCATCGACCGTATTACTTAGTTTCTTCAAAACTGCGGTCAGGAACCCTGCTTTCACAACTTGATCGATTACCACATAACCAAAGACATTGAACATCGCTTCAAATGCCTTGAAGAGATTCTTTGTATGCTCCATAGGCATCTCTGGGACGAATACGAGTTTCAGAAAAAGTTCGTCCGCGCCCTTCTGCTCCACAGTTGCTTCGGTGCAGTCCCAAGAGAAGTCTGATATAAGCTTCTTAATCGAAGATGCTAAATCTTGTTCAGAGCCATTGTTCAGAAAGACATGCGCATACCACTTCGCGTTATCGTATACTTGTTTTTGCCATTCGTTCTTGAATCTCTTGTACGCTTTAGTGCTAGCTGAATACCAAAGGTCTTGGTTGACGAGTATCATTCTGGATCTCTTTGCTCTGTCAAGCATTTTCTTTGCCTGAACTGCGTCGCCCGGGGTAAAGCTATGCTTGTAACTTTCAAGAGCTGCAAGACCAATTTCGTTTATCAGGCTGTAGAGGGTCTTTCCCTGCGAATTTGCAAGTTTATTGAGTTCATCTGCTATCTCTTCGCTCATATTTACAGTCCTTCGTTTACCGAAGGTTGTGGATAGTGACACGGATTGTTAGTCCTACCTAACAATCTAATAAATATCGTGGTTTTCATTTTAGGCTATTCGTTAAAGAGTGCAATTGCATTCATTTGCACTCAAAATCTACATTATTTCTGCAATATCTTAAGCGAACACGTTGCTACGCGCAAGTTCGAGGCTGATAGAGTTTAGTGAAGAAATAGAACTCTCGAAAATCCGTCCATCCAAAGTTCAGCTAAGGTCTTTCTTTGAGGGCGTAGAGGAGCTGGCTGCTTCCATATTTACGCACGGTCTCTTGGAGCCGATAATAGTCAGACCCGAGAATGATTATTTCGAGGTCGTTGCAGGGAACCGTAGACTATCAGCATGCAAACTCTTGCGATGGAAGAGGGTTCCATGCCATATAGTTGACCTTGACGATAAGGAAGCTTTTGAAGTTGCAATAGTGGAAAACGTCCAGCGAAAGACACTAACGCCTATCGAGGAAGCCAAAGCCTATCGAAACTACGTGTCAGAGCATGGATGGGGCAGCATAAGTGAGCTTGCGGGAAGGATTGGCAAAAGTCAGGAATATGTCAGTAAAAGACTACGCCTCTTGGACCTTCCTTCAAAAGTTATTGATGAAATTATTAGCCGGCGAATAAATCCAAGCACTGCTGAGGAACTGCTATCGATTGATGATACCCACTCAAGAGCCGAGCTTGGCATCCTGATAGCAAGAACAGGAATGACAAGGCATGAAGTGCGGGAAATGGTAAAGTCCTCAAAGCGTCTCAATAATAGAGATGCTTCAGTCAGGCTTGAAAGGCAAAGGTTGCAGTCACGATCTTTAAAGAAGGCGCTGGCAGTCCTGAGAATTACCATGATGAGAATTGATGAAATAATTGAGGATATTGGTGATGATTGGCTCGTAAAAGAGTTCTTAATGGAACGTAGGAGAACATTACACGATCAAATTTCAGTCATGATTAGGTTCAAAATGCGAACAGACAAACTGTGCAGAAATGGGGCAATCAATCCTTTGAGGGTGGAGGAACCCTTATTACATCTACCTCACCGATGATGTTGATGTTATGAGCAGGATTCCATATCTGTTCATAGTTCCTGCAGTCATAGCGGTTTTTGGCATAGGCTTCCTCCCGATAGCTCATTCCATTTATCTGAGCCTTACATCGTTTTCAGTGCTTAGTCCTGAACCGCAGTTTGTTGGAATACAGAACTACGTCATGCTATTACGTGATCCAATCTTCTATAACGCTGCAGGCGTAACAACGATATGGGTAGTTGGAACAGTTGTAATAGAATTTGTCGTCGGACTGTTCCTAGCTTTGCTTATGTTCGGAGAATTCAAGGGCAGGAGGGTCTTTGAGAATATTCTTCTTGCGCCTCTTGCAATTTCTCCGATAGTCATGGGAGTTCTTTTCTCTCCAAACGTACTTTTGGACGATCTAAACACTTTGCTGTTCTATGGTCTTGGTACAGGTCTCTTCATTGATGTGAACCAGCCCTTCGTCTATTATGGAATGATGATACTGGCAGATGCGTTTGTTTGGGCTCCTCTGCTCATGCTTGTCATGCTGGCAGTCATGCAGAACATCCCGAAAGAGAATTTTGAGGCGGCGAACGTCTACGGAGCATCGTCATTTCAGACTTTCAGGCGGGTGACCTTCCCCGCAATAATTTATTCGCCGGTTCTTGCTACAATACTTGTCCTCAGAGTTATTGACAGTTTCAGAGCCTATGAAATACCTTTCACTTGGAGTTTCTGGATCGGTCAGGAGAGGCTTGGTTCTCCAATAGATACATTCAGTGTACTCATGTTCAAACTCTTCTTCCTCAGGACAGATTTGCCCCTATCTTACGTAGCGACCATTGCAATGGTGCTTCTTGTGATAAGCATCAGTGTTGCTTTATTGATAACGCGACTTGCGACTAAAAGCTGGGAGGGGTCCTAAAATTGGCGAAGACTTGGGCTAGAATTGTGCTTCTGGCCATGGCGTCGTTCTGGATAATCTGGCCTTTATCGACGATGGTTGAAGAGGGCTTCAGAATAGACCTCGGACCTCTGTACTCAGGAAGAGGCCAAAGCTTCGTGGGCAAATTCTTTCAGGGTCAAGGAGGAATCAGACCGAATCCTATAGTATTTCTAAAGCTACTCACAGTCGAGGCTTTCCCACGTCTTGTTTTGAACAGTAGTGTAATCGCAGCATTGAGTATTGGGATATCTTTGGCTGTAGGAATACCCGCTGCATACGCACTGGCAAGGTACAAATTCTCCGGCAAGGCTCTTTTCACTTCGTTCATACTCATTCTGAGAACAATATCGCCATTTGCGCTCATTGTTCCGTTCTTCATAGCCTACGGGCAGTTGGGACTCTTCGATACATACCTAGGGATGGCGCTTGTCTACCTTGTGATCAACATCCCCATCGTAACCTTAATGCTTAGAGGGTTCTTTTCGGATATACCAAAGTCCATCTACGAAGCCGCATCGACTAGCGGTGCTTCGGAATTCACTATTCTCAGGAAAGTTGCACTCCCTCTGATAATACCTGGGTTGATAGCAACTGTCATATTCGCCTTCGTAGCTACTTGGAACGAATTTACCTTTGCCCAGTTCCTCTCGGGAATAAGCGTCAAGACAGTCAGCAGAGCGGTATGGACGGGATTCGGAGAGTCTATAGAGTCTTTCAGGGTTCTTGACTTCGATGAGCTGAATGCTGGCGGCACTTTAGCAATTCTTCCAGCATTGGTCCTCTCGCTGTTGATTAAGAAATACATGGCTCGTGGTCTTAGTCTGGGAACGACCCGCTAGAGAGCGCTACCTGTCTGAGCATCGAAGACGGCAAGCCTTCTGTCATCGAACCTAAGGTAGACCTTATCCCCAATCTCAGCCCTAAAGCCAGCCTTCTCCCTAGCCCTAATTATCGAATTCCCAACCTTAACATCGACAATCGTGCTGTCTCCTAATGATTCAAGAAGGTAAATCTCTCCGCTGCAGGACATTCCGTCAAGAGGCTGGGAACTCACACGAATATCCTCAGGTCTAATCCCTATCCTGACCTTCGCGCCAGAGGCGAGCTTCCCAACTTTCGACTTTGGAAGCATTATTGATGATTGAGTTCCGGCCAGTTGAACCTGCCCGTTTCCAGCAAGGCCGTCGATAAGGTTCATTGGAGGGTTTCCAATGAAGGATGCAACCCAATCATCCTTTGGAGCATCATAGATGGTATCCGGCGAGTCTATCTGAACAATCTTGCCGTTCCTGATTACCGCAATCCTATCTGACATCGTCATCGCTTCCGTCTGATCATGAGTGACATAGATGAGCGTCGTCTCCAGCATCCTCTGGAGTTTCTTTAGCTCTGTTCTCATGGCAATTCTAAGGCTGGCATCGACGCTTGAAAGAGGTTCGTCCATTAGGAAGACATCCGGCTTTCTAATAATGGCCCTCCCAAGAGCTACTCTCTGCTGCTCTCCGCCGCTGAGCTGCTTTGGCTTTCTATCAAGAAGGCGAGTTATTTCCAAAAGCTCTGCAACTTCTTGGACTCTCTTCTTTACTTCTTCCGGTGGAGTATTTCGAATTGCTAGGGGGAAGGCGATATTCTCATAGACTATCATGTGAGGAAAGAGAGCATAATTCTGGAAGACTAGGGCGATATTCCTATCGCGGGGAGGAATATCATTTACCTTTTTGTCCCCGAAGTAAATCTCACCCTCGCTTGGAATTTCAAGACCTGCAATAAGGCGCAGAACCGTTGTCTTGCCTCCTCCGGAAGGACCCAATATTGTAAGAAATTCCTTGTCCTTTATGTCGAGACTCACGCCTTCAATTGCGGCAACATTCCCATAGCGCTTGCTAACATTCTTCAGGGCTACGTTGACCATCTCTATGGAGTTTAATGCCTTACCTTCTTAAGTTTTCCAAAGACTAAAAACATCCTTCGCGTTCATAGTTGCAAGTGTCATCAAAAAAGCGTCTGAGCCCTTCCCAGCAGAACAACCAAGGAGCAGCCGGCATGATTAGAAGACTCGTAGCAAGTTCACTGGGACCGAAGGGTCTCAGCAAGATTGTAACTAATGATATGGGCGACATATTCTTCGCTTCTGAGTGCGCGATGATGCTTGAGAAAGCTAACTATAAACATCCTATTGCAAAGATGATGTTCGACCTCGCAAAGGGAATCAATGCCAGATACGGCGACGGCTCAGCGACGGCAGTTCTGCTCGCCTGTGCCCTGATTGAAGAAGGTTTTGATCTTGTGGAGCAGGGAATAAGCCCAAGCATGACTATTGAGGCGTATGAAAAGGCGCGCGACGAATCGATAGATTTTCTAGAAGACCTAAGAATAAATGCGGGCAAAGCATTCTTATTCAGAGCGATCTCTACATCCCTCTCATCAAAAATTCCAATGGAAGAGACTAATCACGTTGCTAATGTCATAAATTCGGCTGTAGAGCACGTTTGGAGGAAAGGGGAGAATTTTGATGCAGAACTTATCAAAACAATTGCGAAAGAAGGAGGTTCTGTCCTCGAGAGTAAGGTCATAGAGGGAATTGGAATAGATACAGAGGTTATCAGTGGAAGAATGCCCTCCGCCGTAAGAGATGCGCGCATTGCCATAGTTGAAGAGCTCTTTGATGTTCGCAAGACAAAGTTCAATGCTGAAGTAAGGATCAATGATGCATCTTCAATTGGCGCGTTGCAAAGGGCGGAGAATGACATGGTTGCTGAAATGGTTAGAAATGTGATTGATTCTGGCGCGAATGTGCTTTTGACTCACAAAGGCATTGAAGAGCCGGCCCCCAGCATGCTCGTCGATCATAACATTCTTGTAGCAAGAAGGGTCGGAGGAGTCGATCTTAGGAGGATATCAAAGGCGACTGGCGCGAAGATAGTCTATTCTTCTAGCGAGCTTTCAAAGGAACATCTGGGTTTTGCATCTTTAGTAGAGGAGAGAGCATTGGGAGGAGATAAATGGCTATTCATCGATGGATGCAAAGATCCTAGAGCAGTCTCCATACTGATGCGTTCGGGGAGTCAGAGAAGTGCTGATCATTTGGAGAATCT
>JACPBJ010000088.1 GCA_016180375.1 Nitrososphaerota archaeon
CAAACTAAAAGCATTACACTCGCATTGACCGTGGTTCTGGTAAGCCTCGTAATACTGCCGTTTACAGTCATTCAAAGTCCTAAGGTTGAGGCAGCCATGATCCCTAAAGCTACGATGCCGTTGTTAGGAAGTTTCGCAATAAGAATCCAAGAAGCAGCACTCGACAGTCATGCCGAAGAGGGCATCATCGCGCCTCGGGCAGTTGTAGCAGTCAAGGTTCAGTTGACTAACTCTGGAATGGAGGAGAAGCGGGACGTTCTATTGAGAGTAGCGCTTCAGGACGCAAACAACCAAGTAGTTTCTGAATCCAGCATGTTAGTGTATCTTCCATACCAGAAGACGAATACCTACACCGTGTCGATCCTTACGAGAGAAAGCGGTGTACTAAGTGTAGTTGCAGAAGTGGTCAGCCAAGGAAAGGCTGTTTCTGCAGAGCCCTCAGGAATCGGGATTTCCTTACTAGATCTAATCATGTAGGTGAGAGATTCAATGAACAAGCGCACATGGCTAAGAATTTCCGTTGATAATGGCAGACTCGCACAGGCGTCGGTCTCAAGCTATCCTGAGCACCCTTTGGAGCAAGAACCCGACGCTTACAGAGTAAGGATCAGGACAAGGCGTGTAGGAAGTACGCTGGTAGTCACTGAAATGGCCACTGCACAGGTTTTAGCATCGAATTCTGCCAGAGAATCTTTGCTTGGAATGGCGAGAATATATGGCTGAGGTAGATGTAAGCATTCAGAAGCTAGAGTGCACGAGACTTCCACGCTTAGGTGAAGAGGCTGAAGTCACTTTTGATGTCAACGCATCATTGAAGGAAACTAGCAGAAATCCTGGATCGTTTGTTCTTGACTTCGAAATAGCAATAGACACTCATCCTCCCGTTGCTGGGATGCTACTCATAGGCTCTGCAATGATAACGGGTAAGGACGAAGAGATTCAGAACCTTATCAGCATAGAGGATCAGAACTCTGCTCCACCAATATTCATGATGATTTATCAGAAGATCTATTCAGTTTTGTACCTTCTCGCTGGCACAATAGCAATACCCTACCCTTCGCCAGGTCTGATCAGGAAGACACAACTTTTCTCAACAAACGACATATCCAAACCACTTCGTCCTCTTGAAATCACAGCAAGGTAAGCCAGCCTCCATTAATTCAGGGACACGACAAGCACAAAGTATTTGTAAGCCAGAGAAAGTTGGCCTGCAAGAATAATGCCATTTGAAAAGGGGTCTCTCATACTAGCAAACTTCACCGCTAGGGTGAAGGAAACTGGAGAAGGTATTGATGCTACGATAGAAGATGATGCGAAAAAGCTTGGAATTCATGATGCTACTAGAAAGTATGAACCCCGCTTGGTTGCGGTTGGAGACAGCTGGGTCCTACAAGGAGTCGATGAAACTCTTCTAAAGGCAGATGCAGGGCAAAAGATCACCATCGATATTCCTCCCGAGAAGGCGTTTGGAATTCGGGATTCAGCTAAGGTCAGACTATTACCAGTTAGAAGATTTGGGGACAAAGCCGAGCAACTTTCAGTAGGAGCCGAAGTTGAGGTAGACGGAAGAGTGGGGATTATCAAGTTAATGGGCTCTGGGAGGGTTCAGATAGACTTCAATCACCGCTATGCCGGAAAGATCATTCAATATGATATTGAGGTTGTGAAGGCCCTTAATGACGATCAAGAGAAAATCAAAGCTCTTGTATTGAGGAGGGTGCCAATTGAAGCAGATAAATTGCAGCCTACATTTGAGAACGGAGTAATAACTCTCAAGCTGCCTAGCGAAACATATCTGGTGGAAGGCATACAAATCATAAAGAGGGCAATTGCCAGTGACTTGTTCAAGTATATCAAGGGCGCCGAGAAGGTTGAAATTGTAGAAGAATATCTTTCGACCAAGCCCAAGGAAGAACAGAAAGAAGTATCGGCACAAGCCAAGCCTGAAGAGGCAAAGGAAGAGCCCCCAATTGCAAAGGCTTCTGCTTAAAACTATGCAACCTCTGCAGACCTTATCAGCTCTAAAGCATCCTTCTCTGTAAGCTTCACTTTACTCAGTATTGTATAGCGTTCTGGCCTTATTGAGGGGGCCATGACTATAGCCTTTGCAAGAGTCGGTGCATCTATGCCCAATTCTCCAGCGGTTGATGGGGAACCTATGCTCTTCAAGGCGATTACGATTTTCTCCCAGTCTAGGCCATGTAGCTTAGACATCAGGATAGTTCCTATGCCACATTTTTCACCGTGCAGGCCCTTGTTTGGGGCTATCAAATCCAACGCATGACTTACAAGGTGCTCTGATCCGCTACAGGGCCTGCTGCTTCCAGCTATGCCCGCTGCAACTCCTCCGCTTATCAACGCCTCAACTATCTCTCTTACATCATCAGCGGTGCAGTCCTTCCATCTCGACGCGTTTTCTATGAACATTTCCGCTCCAAGAAGTGCCAGACTTGCGGCATACCTGCCATAATATTCGCCCTTATCGTCTCTAGCCAGCTCCCAATCTTTGACCGCCGTTATCTTCGCTACCAAATCTCCACAGCCGCTCAAGATCAGACGACGCGGGGCGTCAGCGATCACGTCGACATCCGCAAGTATTCCAGCTGGAGGTCGAGCAACGAATGAGTAAGGCTTGTCCAAGCCCTTTATGGATGCGAAGGGACTTGACATGCCATCATGAGATGCGCTCGTAGGTACGCTAACGAACGGAATCCCAGAATAGAAAGCGGCAAGTTTTGAGAGGTCAACAGACTTCCCTCCTCCAAGTCCGATGATGTAGGAAACTATCTCTGAGTTTGCCTTCTTCGCTATCTGCTCGGCAACTTCTTTGGTGGAGTTTTCAGCAACGAACCACGTAGCCGTGAGACCAGAAGACGAAAGAGATTCCTCCACTTTCCTGCCCACCTTTTGTTTTACATGGGGGCCGGTTACAATCAAGACCCTGCTGACTGGGCCTAGATCCTTAACAAAAATACCAAGATCTCCTATGACGCCTTGCCCTACCAGCACCTTTCTGGGAAGCTCCATCATATGTCCGCGCAAGTTCTTCAGCTACCCACTCTCCAAGGAAGGGAAAAATTAAGATAGCTAATCAATTCAAGCACGAGCAGATGCGCGCCCACGACAGTGCAACAATTATACGGTGAATATCATCTTTTGGGAATAAATCTGCTAGACATCTACAGAAGCTGCAACATAGGAATATTCGCCAAGGCTAATGACGCATGTGTACTTGTTCCTCTAGGACTTGCGCAGACTAAGATGGAAAAGATTGCAGAATTCCTTGATGTTAAGATAGTTGGGATTTCTATTGGAGGTTCAAGGCTCGTTGGGCCATTGGTTGCGATGAATAGCAATGGCATTCTTGTATCAAGGCTTGCAGATGATGACGAGATAGCTGCTCTACGACACGAGACAGGCATATATGTGGAAAGGTTGGAATCGAGGTACACTTCCGTGGGCAATATGATAGCCACAAACGATAAGGGAGCGATAATCTCAAGAGCATTTTCCAGAGAAACGGCAGGACGGATATCCGAAGTTTTGGCGGTTCCGGTCAGGCAAATCAGCATAGCTTCATACATTCAGGTGGGCTCGATGATAACCACGACAAATTCGGGAGCGCTAGTACATCCATCTGGGAGCGAATGGGAATTGAAGGTAATCAGTGAGACTCTGAAGGTTGATGCCGAACCTGGCACAGTCAACAATGGCGTTCCATTCGTTTCCTCGGGGATAATAGTAAACAATAAGGCAGCAGTGGTTGGGAGTCTGACAAGGGGCCCCGAGCTGATGATTTTGGCGAGGGCACTGAAACTATAGCAATGATTTTAAAGCCAGAAGCAAAATTTCGCCTGAAGAAATTTGGCCGTTGATGAAGAGGAGCAGAGACTCCAGACCATGGTTGCTCAGGCAAGGATTCTCGAGGCTTATCTGAATGAAATTACCCAGAGGGAGAACCTTACGGGAAGGGCTATTCTGGAAAGCAGAGCCTCACTTCAAGCCATTAAAGCCCTCACAAGCTCTCCCGACGAGATTCTGTTCCCAATTGGTGCGGGTATCTTCGTGACTGCTTCTGCCGTGAAGACAGAAAAGATGCTCGCTGACATCGGTGCCGGTGCAGTGGTAGAAAAGACGCCTGACGATATGGTTGCCACTGTTGAAAGAAGGATCAAGGAGCTCGAGTCAGCACTACAAACACTCCAATCCCAGAAGGGTGAACTTTCGAACCAGCTGGCTGCTACAAGGGTGGCGGTTTCGGATATCGTAGACAAAGCAAGAAAGGGCATGTAGCTGATGTTTGAGAAGCTCAGAAGTGCATTTTCATCGGCTGTAAATGCGTTTACAGAGAGGTCTCTCTCGGAGAGCGAGATTAACGATCTTTTGAACAAATTCGAGATGGATTTGATAGAGAGCGACGTTGCTTACGAGGTCGTCAAGAACATCTCCGATGATCTCAGAAAAGCACTTGCCAATGAAAAGGTGAAGCGAGCTTCAGACATCTCAGAACTCATAGCAGAGAAGTTCAAACACTCGGTTGAGGATATATTTGTCAGGGCCCCAACTATAGACTTACTTGCGCAGATAACACAGAAGAATTCAACTGGGCAGCCTTATGTAGTCTTGTTCTTGGGGATAAACGGAACTGGTAAAACAACAAGCATAGCGAAGTTGGCCAACCTTCTTAGAAAGAAAGGGCTTTCCGTGGTGATCGCAGCTGGGGACACTCACAGAGCGGGCGCAATAGAGCAGCTTTCGGAGCATGCAGACAGGCTTGGAGTCAAAGTTATAGCTCAGAGATATGGCTCTGACCCTGCTGCTGTCGCCAGAGACGCTGTCATGAATGCAAAGACGCATCATGTGAATGTTGTAATAGTCGATACAGCGGGAAGGATACAGACAAGCAAGAACCTGATGGATGAGATGGCCAAGATTGTCAGAGTCGTCAAGCCAGACCTGAAGATATTCGTGGGCGATGCTCTTGCGGGTAACGATGCAATATCTCAAGCAAAGGAATTTCAGAGTGTCACTGATTTTGATGGTGTCATTCTAACCAAGATAGATGCCGATGCAAGAGGAGGAGCGGCACTTTCAATTACGAGTGTAACGGGGAGACCGATACTTTACTTGGGAGTCGGGCAAGAGTATGACGATCTTGTTCCCTTCGATCCATCATTTTTCACTTCTAACCTCTTCAACAAAAAAGCTATCGCATCCTCAAGTTAGGTACTCGTGATCACTTAAAATGAAATCCCTTATTCCGAACATTCTCACCCTTGAAGAACTCTCCCCTGCGCAGATTAATAGCATACTAGACCTGGCAGACAAATTGAAGAACGAGAGGAAGAAAGGCATCAGACGCAATGACTTGGCGGGAAAAACACTGGTTCTGCTCTTCCAGAAAGCATCCACGCGAACAAGAGTCAGCTTTGATGTTGCCATGTCCGAACTTGGAGGGCATGCCATATTCCTTAACGCTTCAGACACTCAATTGGGTAGAGGAGAGACAATAGCAGACACGGCAAGAACTCTCTCAAGATATGCGCATGCCTTGGCAGTGCGCGTGTATGGGCAGGAGGACGTCGAGTCGCTAGCAAAGCATGCAACTATTCCCGTGCTGAACGCCCTGTCGAATAGCTATCATCCATGTCAGGCTCTCTCCGATATGCAAACAATAAGGGAGAAAAAAGGAGATCCAAGGAAACTAAAGATGGCTTGGATCGGAGATGGAGACAACGTATGCAACGCACTTCTGATAGCATCGGCTAAACTCGGTCTGAGTATGACTGTTGCTTGCCCGAAGCAGTACAAACCTCTCGCTCATGCACTGAAGGTCGCGAAGGAAGCGGTCAAATTCAGCAAAGCGACTATCGAAGTAACTGATGATCCATTTGGAGCAGTTGATGGAGCGGACATCATAGTAACTGACAGTTTTGTTTCCATGGGTTCGGAGAGTGAAAGGGAGGCTAGACTAGCAACATTCATCCCAAAGTATCAAGTTACTGCAAAGCTCTTCGCTAAAGCAAAGAAAGATGCAATCTTCATGCACTGAAACTCCATACCCATAAGGCTTTGCTGAGCCTATATCTTAGGAAGCGGCTTTGAAAAGCCTCGAAACCTCACTTTTGTAAAATCAACTACTATGCCACTGCTGACTTTGACCCCTTCGGCCTTAAGCATTTCTATCTTGCTTTTCACACCCTTGGCATAGCCTCCAACGCTTCCATCGGATTTGACGACCCTGTGGCATGGAACTCTTGGTGCATACGGGTTGATGTGAAGAATTCTTCCTATTACTCGTGATGAACCCTCTTTCCCGAGAGCTTTTGCTATGTCTCCATAAGTGCCAACCATGCCTTTAGGTATCATCGAAGTTAGAGCATAAACTTCTAAACTGGAAATTTCTTTTTGGTTCAAAGCCGTACTTGCTTCAGATTCTTCTGCTCGAGTATTTGAAGAATTCTTTGTCTGTCGGGCCCAAGGCCCTTCCAGTCTAGGTAGGCATGAGTTATCTTCTCAATGCTCTTTGCCAAGAACTGTTCTACCATTTCTTCTGCAACCTCCCGGAGGTTGTATTTCGAAACAACTCCTGCTAGTGCCGCATCTCCTTCCGCCAGCAGCCTTGTAAATTTCTCAGAATAATGCATCCCGCCTAATCCAATGCCTATTATGTGCGCTTTTCTGAAATTGTTCAATGTTGAAATTAGAGCCTTGCACACGAATGAAGTGGCACGTGAATCGGTCCATTCCTTCTCTGTAGAACCTATTTCTACGAAAAGAACAGGTCTTCGCAGAGATGTAGGGCCATGATGCGTCGCTTCCAAGATTATCTGGTATGGTTCGGTCTCCCTTCTAATTTTCCAAATCTCCTGTATGAAACATTTTTGCAAGCTTGGGTAAGTAAAAGCGAGCTCGCTAGCCCTCCCCCCGTGAGAAACATCATCGCTGAAATTGCCTGGAAAATGGGAAGTGATGGTTGGAGTGCCACTCTGCGAGGCGTGTCTTGAAAGAAAGACGTAGGCTTCGGGAGAAAAAGAGTGATCGAGGTCATCGATGTGAAGGACGTCTTTCTCTGAAAACAACAAAATATCGTCCTCTCTAGTGAATACGGGGTTGCCTTGAAACTTTCCATACTCTTGAAACCCATAATCCTTTCTGAGCATAGAAGCCATCGAAGAGCTGGCTTTGTCCGATTTTGAGCTTACGAGCGCGAATCTTACCATATCGACTAGCATCGGCTCATTTGATGACCCTTTTATCTCCATTTTAATCCGGAACTTCGCCCATTTGGAGGATAAAGTTCGTCAATCGTAGAACTTTTTACCCCTCTAAGCAAAAGACTAAAAAAGGAAAGTTCGAAGGAATGGCTGATTAACATGGCTTCACTAGAGATGAAGGGCTTTGAGACGTACTACGAGCCCTCGGAACCTTCATCGAAATTGCAGCAGATGTACCGCTTCATGAGGCTTGCACGCATGGTCGATTA
>JACPBJ010000089.1 GCA_016180375.1 Nitrososphaerota archaeon
AGATATCCACTAGAAGGGTTGGGGGCATCCCACGATTCTTCAAATTAGGCCAGCGTTTTAGTATTGAGCTCTCACATATTTCCAGATTGGCCAACGCGAAGAGCAAAGTGATCTTCATATGCAATCCCAATAATCCTACTAGCACCCTTACCTCAAAAGAAATCTTAGTGGAAGTTTTGAACTGGGGTGCAAGTCACAACCTGTTCGTGATAGTAGACGAAGGCTTTATCGAGTTTAGCTCAGAACCGGAGAGTAGCGCTTTGGGCCTTATTCATGATTATCCCAACCTTTTCATCATTAGGTCCCTAACCAAGTTCTATGGACTTGCAGGATTGCGAGTTGGATACGGCATCGGTTCTGAAGACCTCGTCAGCCTTATGGAGAGGGCAAAACCACCATGGAGCGTTAACTGTCTGGCTGAGGTTGCAGCTATAGCCGCATTGAAGGACACTACTTTTCCCATTAGGACGCGAAGCCTTATCGACAAAGAGCGGGAATTCCTTTTCAAGGAGATCGGACGGATTAGAGGCTTCAGACCATTTAAACCCGAGGCTAATTTCATATTGGTGAACACAAGGGGAACACATCTGACAGGGCCGGAGATTAAAAAAAGAATTTTGGAATCGGGAATACTCGTTAGGGATTGCAGCTCATTCAGAGGGCTTGATGATTATTACATTAGAGTAGCAGTTCGGACAAGACAAGACAATAAGAAACTCCTAGAATGTCTGAGGCAGGTGGTTGCCGAGTTTGACAAGAAGTAGCTTGGTCAACAAACATAGGAATCGCACCAGGCCTAGCTCAGAGAGCTGCAGAGTTGTTATGGTTCAGGGTACTTCCTCTCACTCCGGCAAAAGCCTACTGGTCACTGCCCTCTGTAAGATCTTTGCAGATTCAGGCTACACAGTCGCACCGTTCAAAGCCCAGAACATGTCGCTGAATTCGTATGTTACTAAGGACGGGCGGGAGATCGCTCGAGCCCAGGCCTTGCAAGCTCTGGCAGCAGGTGTCGAACCAACATCTGACATGAACCCAATACTGCTAAAGCCCAAAGGCAATATGACGTCGCAGATTGTACTAAATGGAAAGCCATTAAGAGATATAGGCGCTTCCGGTTACTATTCGGAATTCGCCAAAAAGGAGGGCATCAGATCCGTTAAGGAGTCGCTTCAGCGACTAATGGCGAATTTTGATATTGTGGTAATCGAAGGTGCCGGAAGCCCCGCAGAAATCAACCTCTACGATCAAGACATAGCGAACATGAGAGTTGCAGACCTGGTTGATGCTCCAGTGCTGTTAATCGCAGATATTGATCGCGGTGGTGTCTTCGCGAGCATATATGGAACCTTACGGCTCCTTAAACAAAACCACAGAGCTAGGATCAGAGGACTGATAATCAATAAGTTCAGAGGTGAGCGTCGGATTCTTGAACCTGGCTTACAGCAGCTGGAAAGGATGACCAAGAAGAAAATCGTCGGGGTCTTGCCCTACGTTGAAGACCTCAACCTGCCAAGTGAGGATTCGGTTTCTCTTGAAGAGTTTAGGCACAGAGATGCTGTACCTATCGAGATTGCCATAGTTCGGCTGCCTAGAATATCCAACTTCACTGATTTCGAGCCTTTTGAGGCATTGCCAAACGTTAGGGTCCGATACATAGTATCACCCAGTGAACTAGATACATCTGATCTTATAATTCTACCAGGGACCAAAAACACCGTCCAGGACTTGCTCTGGCTTCGAAGCAAGGGTCTTGCGAGCAAGATATGCAAAATTGCAAAGGGTGGCACGCCTGTAATTGGTATCTGCGGCGGCTACCAGATGCTCGGAAATTATGTGATAGATAAATCAGGCATTGAAGGAGGCAAAGCAGGAAGGTTTGACGGACTTTGCCTTTTAAAAGTAATCACCCGTTTTGATAAATATGATAAGGTTACTCGACGTGTCTTGGCGGAACCTACTGGGACAAGCTCAATGTTGAGCAATCAGGGTGGAAGGTTTCAAGCGTATGAGATTCATATGGGGTCAACGCTGTTGCAAAATGGCACGAAACCGGCGTTTAGAATAGTGCAAAGGGGAGGAGAGGCGATTGAAAGTTTAGACGGGGCTGTCAGTGATGACGGACTGGTGGTTGGAACTTATCTTCACGGCATATTCGAAAATGCGGGAGTGAGGGAGACCCTTATTGGGTTCTTGATGAATACCAATCTCTCCAAAATACAGCATCAAAGAGATAGCGTTGACATGTGGAAGGAGAGCCTGGACCGACTGGTTCGATCTGTAAGAGAGAACCTGGACATGCCGGAGATAGGCAACATAATCGGACTTGAGCTACGATCTAACTGATGTTATTCGAAAACCTTTTGGCTTTGGCTTTGGCTTTTGGTGTGGATTTTGTATTTGGTGAACCCCGGGACAGTCTGCATCCAACAGTCTGGATGGGTAAGGTAGCGCAGTTCATTTACTGCAGATTCAAAATAGAGAATCCGATAAGAGAAAAGATCGAAGGATGTTTTTTAGCAGTCGCAGTAATCCTTCCATTTTCTGTTGCATCATACCTTATTCTTACAATTCTTAGATTCAACTTCGGATCAGTCGCGTACGTGATATTGGCGGCTCTAATTTTCAAGACAACATTTGCGATTAGGTCCATGCAAGAGTTTACTTTTCCAATAGTTCCAGCCCTTGAGGAGGGCTCAATTGGTCGCGCAAGAATGCTGGTGCAAAAAGTAGTAAGAAGGGATGCAAGCGAGCTTGATGAGCAGCATGTCATATCTGCAGCCGTTGAAACAATAGCCGAAGGTACTGTTGATGGTATAGCCTCTCCCATCTTCTACTTCGGTCTGCTGGGCGTTCCAGGTGCTGTCGCATATAGAGCCGTTAATACACTTGACTCTACCGTGGGATATAAGGATAGGAAGTATGTGAATGTAGGGTGGCTTTCGGCGAAGCTGGATACTATTGCAAACTTCATCCCTGCCCGCTTGGTAGCCATTCTTATAATTGTAGCAGCGTTCATCCTAGGAGAAGATTGGAAGAATGCTTGGAGGGTTTTGAGTAGGGATCACGGCAGGACAGAAAGCGTCAACGCTGGATGGCCCATGTCTGCCATGGCAGGCACTCTTAACGTTCGCCTCGAAAAACCTGGGCATTACATTTTGGGAGATGCCAATGAACCACTCACGCCTAAGCACATAGCAAAAGCTCTGCGGATAATGTACGTCTCCACATTACTTCTTACTATATTAGTTGTAGTCTCACTAATTGCGGTTGTCAGCATGGTGAAGTAGATGGAGAAACTTCTACCCATAGATGGCACATCTTACAAACTGAACAAAGATGCGTTAGTTGTTCGTTTTAAGGAGCGTGTAAAAATTCTTAGCTCTGCAGTTTTGAACGGTGGTCTTCGAGAGACATCAGCCATAGTTAACCTGCACGTTGATCGGGATTTCTACTGCGCGGATCCAGTCGGTTTTATGAAGAAGGCCGTTCAGAGTCTTGTACTGCCAGAGAATACCGTAGGATTAATGACAGCCGTGGATGTGCGGAATTTGGCCATCTCAACCAAAGCTATCGGAAAACTGAAGGTCTCTGCTCTTGTGACAGCTGGCATATCCTATCCCGCAACTGCAGGCGATAAGGCTATCGCAGAATTATCGCCGGGCACAATCAACGCAATTCTCCTCGTAGATGGAAACTTGACAGATAGCTGTATGGTTAATTCTATTGCTACTATAGCGCAGGCAAAGGCGGTAGCGCTGAGGAGGCTTGATATTAGAAGCAGATTCCCAAGTATGGCCGCAACCGGCACAACCACTGATGCCTTAGCTCTAGCTTGCACTGGTAGAGGAGATGAAATCCATTATGCAGGCCTTGCAACAAACCTTGGAATAGCGATAGGCGATACCGTTGCTAAGGCTGTTGAGAATGCTATCGGGAAGCAGGAAAAACTGACTCGAAGTCGTCCACTAATCAAGCGGTTAGAAGAAAGGAAGATCACCATAGACGATCTTGTCAAAGCAGGTCTAGAGATTTGGATTCCCTCACCTGAAATCAAAAGCCCAAGAATCATAAAGAATCTTTTGAGGCAAGGCCTCCTAAGCAACCTCGGCGACGCAAATGTATCCAGCCTTGTAATAGGAGCAATGAAGCTTCAGGAAGAAGGTGAGCTCGGTCTGATTCCGGGTCTAAGTGTGGAAGATTTTCTTTCAGATTCGGTAGCTTTATTGGCCGATGAGAGCATCGGAATTGCCATCTCTGACTATATAGGCGGAACAAGAGGAGTTCATAATTTTCACTATTATGATAGGAAGAAACCAGGGATTCTCAAGAAGCTAGGACCATTCTTGGATGATGCAATGGCAGGCCTAATAGCTGGTACAATGTCTCAGATTTTCAGCTCAAGAACTAGCAGGGGACATCAATGAGCATTCTCAGAGGCGTAAAAGCGCTAGTTTCATTCTTTACGACAATCCCCGTTGGAGGTGAAGAAAACACACTTGACGGAGCAGCGAACTATATGCCCTTTGCGCCGTTGGTTGGTGTGCTGATTGGACTATTAGCAGGTCTTCTTTCTTTGGCCATGAGCCGTATCTTCCCCAGTCTACTCGTTGGGATGCTAACTCTGGCCTTCATCCTGCTGATCACCGGGGTGCATCATACAGACGGACTTCTCGATCTGGGAGACGGATTGATGTGCCAAGGTCCACCGGCTAAGAAGATTCAGGCAATGCATGACGGTAATACAGGGGCCGGGGGTCTAGTTCTAGGAGTAGTTACGTTAGCTATCACGGCCATAACAATTTCATATCTTACAAATGCTCGCTTGTTGCAGAGTCTCATCGCTGCAGAAGTTTCATCAAAGCTAGGAATGGTTACACTCGCTTGGATGGGAAGATCGGCTCACCAAGGAATGAATACATCATTTATCGACGCGATGCACGGTCGACAGCGTATCCTTCGTCTAATGACGGCATTTCTGATCTCCTTTGGTGTGACTGTACCACTGTTAGGTCTTGCGGCTGTTGCACCTCTAATTATTGGTTCATTTACAGCGGTAGTGCTACTATGGATCTCAAATAGGCACTTCGGAGGAGTGACTGGCGATGTCTTTGGGGCCACAAATGATATCTCTAGGATGATGGCACTGCTAGCAATATTGGTGTTGTAGAGATGACAATGGTGGCCCTAATTATGGCTGGAGGAAAAGGTACTCGCATGAAGCTCGATGAGGAGAAGCCGCTCATCGAAATCCGAGGTAAGTCATTTCTGGAACGCATTGTAGAAACTTTGAGAGCGGCAACTAAAGTGCATAGGATAGTTATAGCGGTCACCAAAGATACGCCGAAGACGGCAAGGATGGGAATGAAGTTAGGTGCCGAGGTTTTAGAGACGCCTGGTCTCGGATACGTTGAAGACATGAGATATGCAATCAAAAGCCTTCGCCTTGGTTCAACGATCGTCGTTTCAGCAGATCTCCCACTGCTGAAGAGCGAGCTCATAGACATGGCTATTGGCCGCTTTGAAAAATGTAGCAGACCTTCTCTCTCATTAGTAGTATCCTTGGAAAAACTTAGCAAGCTCGGACTGGAGCCTGATTTCATGTTTAGTCTACAAGGAAACTTAGTCACACCTGTTGGTGTAAACATTATTGACGGTAACAGGATTGATGAACCAACTTTGGATCAGGAAAATCTAATTGTCGAAGAGGTAGAATGTCTCGTGAATGTTAATACGCCGAGTGACCTTCTACTGGCAGAGAAACTTGTCGGGGGTCAGGAGAGAAAATTCAGCAGGTCGAGGAACAAAATCTGGACTGTAAATACTAAGAGCGACGCCTTTTATGCATCAATTGTTAATCCAGGCAGAAAATAGACGGGCCCGTAGAGATTTAGATCGTAATTTACTAGCAAAATATCGAATTTGGATGCGGGGGTGGGATTTTGAACCCTAATTTACCGGTAAACTAGTTATTATTGAACTATAGCTCGAACCTGCAGGGATTAGTGCCTATCTCTGTTCAATCGCTG
>JACPBJ010000090.1 GCA_016180375.1 Nitrososphaerota archaeon
GCAGATGGTTATAGAGCTGCCGGAGATTCAAGAAATCGATATCAACCCTCTTGTGGTATTTGAAAAGGGCTGCAGAGCTTTAGATGCTAGAATACTTCTTTCATGATAGGTGTATAAAATGAAGATCTTTGGGCGAGACAACGAAGATTCAGAGGAAGCGAGGGAGAGGGCAGAGCCTCTTGGCGGACATAAAATGTATGGTTCAAAACTCAGAGACTTCATCCTCGGCGTGCAAGATGGTCTTGTTAATGTTCTTGGTTTGCTTCTTGGAGTTGCCACCGCTACCCTAGACACAAAGACCATACTCATAGCAGGGCTTGCTGCAACTTTTGCTGAATCCATTGCGATGGCTGCAGTTGCATACACATCAACCAAAGCTTATTCCGATTTTTACAGAAGTGAGCTGGAGCGAGAGAGGATGCACATAGAGCAGATTCCTGACCATGAAACGGGGGAGATAAGGGAGATGTGGGCCAAGAAGGGATTCTCCGGTAAAGAGCTTGAACATATTGTTCAGACGATAACTTCAGACAAACAAGTCTGGCTTGAATATATGATGGCGGAAGAGCTGAAGCTCGTGCCACAGGACAAAGATAGGCCTTCCCAGTCGGCAATGATAGTGGGGTTATCATCATTTCTGGGGTCGATTGTCCCATTGGCGCCGTTCTTTTTCTTATCCGTGACATTAGGAGTCTACTCATCGGTAGGCGTCTCATGTACTTTCTTATTCTTCATAGGAGCCTACAAAGCAAAGCTGACGATCGGTGATTGGAGAAAGACCGGGATAGAAATGGTTCTAATAGGTGGTGCCGCTGCCATTGCTGGAGCCATCATTGGACGGCTGCTTGGGGCAGTGCTGTAAGGGCAGGAAGGTTATCTACTTCGATGTCGTACCATAGAGCAGGGAGTTAATTGATCGAGATAGAGATCAGGGAATTTAAGAAACATGACATACGAGGAGGGATAGTGATTGATGGGCTTCCAAACATCGGCCTAGTAAGTCCCATATTTTCATCGTATCTTGTTGGAGCTCTACAACTAGACCAAATAGCTTGTCTTGATTCTGACTACTTTCCTCCTGCTTCAATGATATTTGCGGGGAAGCCAAAGTTTCCTGCCAGAATATATGCAGGCACAAACCCAAAACTTGCAATCTTTGTTGCAGAATTCACGCCGCCACCTGTGCTTGACAGGCCGCTTGCAAAGAAGATTTTCTCTTGGGCAATTGAGCAAAAGGCTTCGATGATCATAACGTCGGTTCCGCTTCCTGTCTTAGAAGACGATGAGGTTGACGACGGCGCACCTGTGCTGGGAGTTGGCAGCACCCAAAGGGCCAGAGAACTCCTTGCCAAGGCAGGAATAAGGAGGTTTGACATCGGCATCGTAACAGGAACGCCAGGCGTTCTACTCAACGAAGGAAGATGGGCAAACTTTGATGTCATCGCCCTAATCGTAAAGGCTCATCCAACTGCTCCAGACCATAGAGCAGCAGCTAAAATCATAGAGACTCTCGGAAAACTGATCTCAGGCATGAAGATAGATGTTGGACCTTTGTACGAAGAGGCGACAAGAATAGAAGCAACGCTCAAGACGATAAGGGCTCAGGCAAGCAAGGCGCAGACTCTTCCCCAAGAAAACATGTACCGATGATTTTCATAATTGCAGAAACGTCCTACAATAGTAATAGCTCTTGGAGGAAATGCCCTAGTTAGAGACGGGAGGCTGGATTTTGCCTCCCAGCTGAAAAGTGCCTCTAGAGCCCTGAAAGACATTCCACAGATTCTGCCAAAATGGGACGTTGTGATAACGCATGGTAACGGCCCTCAAGTAGGAGCGTCATTGATTAGACATCACGCTGCAAAGACGGTTACGCCGTATCCCCTCTACGCGTGCGTCGCTGAAACTCAAGGCTCAATAGGATATTTGATAGAAACAGCACTGGAAGAACATCTTCAGAAAATTGGTCTGAAGCATAGACCCGTAACTGTAATCACGCGAGCGCTTGTCGACAAAGGGTCGCTCGCAAAGAGTCCACTCAAGCCCATAGGGCATTATTATTCAAAGGAAGAATTGCAAAGCGCAAGAAAACTGAGACCTGCTGCTGAATTTCGCTTCTTCAAAGGAAAAGGTTACAGGCTCTTGGTTCCTTCTCCAGAACCCAAAGAAATCCTCGAGGCGACTCTTGTCAGGAATATAGTTGGCAACAATTGTATTCCCATTGCCTGCGGCGGAGGAGGAATTCCTGTTGCTGAAGTTAGGGGGAGGTTGACTGGCATGGAAGCCGTGATAGACAAGGATCTTGCTTCTGGACTGCTCGCAACTGCAATAGGCGCAGATACTTTTGTAAGCCTCACAGACATTGAAGGAGCTTACATCAATTATGAATCTAAGAAAAGAACCCTGCTAAGGAATGTCTCTTTAGAAGAAATAAGGAGATACTACGAGATGGGAGAGTTTGCCGAGGGAAGCATGGGACCCAAAGTGCTTGCATGCATCAGGTTCTTGGAAAAGGGAGGGAAGAGAGCAGTAATCGCTCACCTTGACAAACTAAAATCGGCAGTAGCTGGAAAATCAGGCACCCAAATTGCTAATTATCTTGCCTGAAAATTAGGCATTAGTCTTAAGAAGGTGCGATGTGTAATTTCTACGATGGTAAACCAGCCCATCCATACCAGCACTATAGCAGAGATAATGACCAAACCAGTTGCGACAGTAACTCCTTCGGATAGCATTTTGCACGCAGTTTCAGTTATGGTGGACAAAGAAATTGGATGCGTTGTGGTATTACAAGGGAAACCTGTTGGCATACTTACAGAGAGAGACATTCTCAAGCAGATCCGCAAAGGAATCGATTTCATGTATGTACCCGTAAAAGAAGTGATGAGCAAACCAGTGGTTACTATAGCATCGACCGATGATCCTTTGAAAGCGCTCTCCATGATGACCGATAGAAAGATCAGGCGGCTTCCTGTAGTAGAAAGGGAGAAACTTGTCGGAATAGTTACAGAAAGGGATTTGGTAAGATGGATTCTGATCCATCCTGAAGTAATTGCGACATTACTTTCCGAGTCTTCGTTTCCAGTCCTTTCAAAAGAGTTGATAGTTGCGTTCTTTACGAATATAGGACCTGAAAGAGGATTAAGATGAAAGGCTAGACTGGAGTAGCACTTCCAAACCTTCTTTTCAATTCAGTTCCGCAGACATCACACCTCTTTGGAATATCCTTCGAGAAAGATTTACCGCAGCCGCTGCAGTAAACTACCCACTTCACCGTCTTCGTGATGCCTTGGGTCATCACAGATGATGATTTCAATCCCAAAAGGCTTGCAGTATTTTGAATTGAATAGTCGTCTGAAACAACGGTCACGTTATGGCCTAGAGTGCGCAGGAACACTCCCAAAGCAATCAGAGAGATGTCTGCTTTTGACAGCTTTTGGATGTCGATGCTCTGCTTCGCCAGCTCTTTTACCTTGTTCATAGATTCTTGATCAGGGTCGACTATCCTGAGCCTCCCCGACTCCATGAGCGCTCCAACCTTCGTTCCTAGTCCTCTCCCCCTGCTTACCTCTTCTAGCACCTGAGGGCTTGTGTAGCATAGGACTGCCGAGGAAAAGGGAAGCCCAGCATAGAATGCCGTAGCATCAAGCACTATTACTGATTCTTGAATGTCCTCCAAATTTTCATCATCAGAGCATTCTAGAACCCAAGTTTCTTGAGTTGCCTGAACGGTGAGGGTGCGAATCTGACGAAAAGAGCGTCTTTAGCGTACTTGGAGATAGTGATTTTGTTCCCCGCTCGGAACGGGAAATCAAGTTGTCCATCAATAAGGATGTTCGAATTATCGGTCGACTCGATATCCACATTGTCTGGAGGGATTACGATTGGAGGCATGCGAAAGACCGGGGCAACGGGTGTCAGTAGAAAAGCATCCATTCCTTCGTTGACTATTGTGGAGCCTAGGGAAAGCGAATGGCCAGTCGAACCAGTAGGAGTTGAAATCATTACTCCGTCCATCCTTTGAACAATTGTAGGGCCCCCGTCAATTGCTATCTTATAAGTCGGTGCTCTGAGCTTTGTAAGTCTATCTATGTAAACTTCGTTAAGTGCTGGAGGGAGTTTCTTCCTTCCAACTTTTGCTTGCAGTCGTATTCTTCTGTCAAGAAAATACTTGCCATCAATGATTTTTTTGACGGCTTTATCAGCAAACTCAGGCTCGACCTCTGCCAAGAGCCCTCTGCCTCCCATGTTGATGCCCAAAATTGGCATGCTGTCGCGAATGTTTCTAACCGTTTTTAGTATGGTTCCGTCTCCTCCAACTATCACCACAAGATCGGTCTTAGTTTTGGAAATTGAAGTGAAACTATCCAGAGATCGAAACTTCGAACTTCTTAGAGGTTCAATCAAATATGGCTCTATCTTCCTAGCCTTCAGTATCGTTGCAAATTCTATTGCTACATTGTCTATCTCCTTGGTACCCTTTGAGATTATACATGCGCTTCTTATTGCGTGTCCTTTTGGCGAGGGTTCTCTTTGCAAAAACACCATCACGACCAAACAACATTATATAGCCTTGTTGCTAGGTTGCGTGAGCCGAATGAGCAGGCCAACAGATCTCGGAAGTGTAAAAGAGGGTTCGTACATACTCATAGATGGAGAGCCTTGCAGGATCGTTGCATATGATAAATCGAAGCCGGGAAAACATGGATCCGCAAAGGCAAGAGTTGTTGGCATAGGGCTCTTTGATGGAGTAAAAAGGACTATGGTTTCTCCAGTCGCTGCAAATATCGAGGTTCCTATTATTGACAAGAAGAGCGGTCAGATACTTTCAATTTCAGGAAATAATGTGCAGATAATGGATTTGGAAACTTTCGAAGTCTTTGATACTCCCATGCCCCTAGATGAGGAGATAAAGTCTAAGCTTGCACCTGCAGCAGAAGTAGAGTACTGGGTGGGTATGGGCAAGAGGAAGGTTATGAGGGTTAAAGGATCTTAACCGAAGAAGGATTTCTTTTCTGAGGTATTGTCGCCAAATTCTTTTGCCAGTTCTTGGATGAGTTGCTTCTGCTTAGTCGTCAGCTTGTTTGGAACCTTCACGCCAACTCTTACAAGTTCGTCACCCCTTCCATAGCCATCTAACCTCGGCATGCCCTTTCCCTTTAGTTTGAAGATTGTTCCGTTTTGCGTCGCTGGAGGGATCTTCAGCCTTGCAGTTCCTTCTATTGTTGGAACGTCTATTTCTGTTCCGAGGGCTGCTTGAGGGAAAGTTATTTCGACTCTGTGAATTATATCATCACCATCCCTCTCGAACTCTGGATTAGGTTTAACATGAATGACGACGTAGAGGTCTCCAGGCCTTCCTCCCTCTAAACTAACATCTCCCTGCTCTCTGAGCCTTAACCGATATCCTTCATCTACACCAGCAGGAATCCTCACATCAATCCTGCCGCTTTTGGTGGTTGCACCGCTGCCTCTGCATGTTTTACATGGGTTGTCGATGATCGTCCCTCTGCCTCTGCATTTAGAGCAGGTTTCAATTCTGACCATCCTTGCGAAGCCAGTAGACTGGATGTGTTGTACTTGGCCCCTTCCCTGACATGTCGAGCAAGTCTTTGGAGAAGTTCCTCTTTGGGCTCCTGAGCCTCCACAAGTTTCGCAAAGCCTAGTTCTGGGAACCTCTACTTGCAACGTAACTCCTTTTGCAGCCTGCTCTAGAGTAATTTCTGCATCGAACCTTAGATCCTGACCGCGTGGTGGCCCTCTTGCTCTGCCTCCAAAACCTCCAAAGAAAGTATCAAAGATGCTCTCAAAACCTCCGAAACCCATCCCTCTAAACAGTTCATCAAAATTAGCTCCTCTGAAGATGTCTTCCTGTGTGTACCTTGCGCCTATTCCTGCATGCCCGAATTGATCATATTGTGTTGTTGCTCAATCATCAAGCCACATCTTACTTCTTGTCTTCATTCACAACTTTGTAGTCCGCGTCGACGACTTTTTCGCCTTCTTTCCCAGTTTCCTGAGTTTGTTGTGCCTGCGAGGCTTGCTGAGCCTGTGCCTGCTGGTAAGCTGCTGTTCCGATTTCTTGGAGCACTTTGGCTACCTGCTCACTCTTCTGCTTTATGGCGTCAATATCTTTACCTGCCAAAACCTGTCTTAATTCTGCAAGTTGTTTATCGAGTCTTTCCTCCTGATCTTTGGTAATCTTACCCTTTAGATCGGACTTCGTCTTTTCCGCAGTGTATAGCAGCGAGTCGGCATTGTTCCTTACCTCCGCTTCTTCCTTCTTCTTTCTATCCTGCTCTGCAAACTGCTCAGCCTCGCGTACCATGCGCTCCTTTTCATCTTTCGACAGCTTTGTTGCTGCGGTAATCACGATCTTGTTCTCTTTCCCTGTAGCAAGATCTTTTGCTGCGACGTTTAGCATTCCATTAGCATCGATATCAAAGGTAACCTCGATCTGAGGAACGCCTCTTGGTGCTGGAGGTATTCCTGTAAGGTTGAATTGACCAAGGGAGACACAGTCTGCAGCCATCGGCCTTTCGCCCTGAACAACATGGATCGTGACAGCAGTTTGGAAATCTGCAGCGGTGCTGAATGTCTGGCTCCTCTTCGTTGGTATCGTCGTATTCCTTTCGATTATCTTCGTTGCAACGCCTCCGAGAGTCTCTACGCCCAGAGACAAGGGCGTGACATCAAGTAACAATATGTCCACCTGCCAGAACTGCTCCTTGAATTGCGGCGCCTACAGCAACGCACTCCATAGGATCTAGTCCTCTTTCTGCGGGCTTGCCGAAGAAGTCCTCAACCATTTTTCTCACAAGCGGCATCCTAGTCTGTCCGCCTATCAGAATTATCCTGTCAACATCTTTGGTAGTAAGCTTTGCATCGGCAAGAACTCTCCTAATGGGCTCTTCGATCCTCTTCACAATAGGCAGTGCCAGATCCTCCAGTTTCGCTTTGGTTAGCGTATAATGAAGATGCTTTGGATTGTTAGCGTCGGCGGCTATGAACGGAAGGTCTATGTCAGTTGTGACCAAATTTGAAAGTTCTATCTTTGCTTTCTCCGCAGCTTCCTTTAGTCTGGTTAATGCGAGTTTGTCAGTAAGTTCAATCCCCGTTTGTTTTCTGAATTCCTCTTTCAATAATTGTACGATTGCGTTATCAATGTCCGCGCCTCCTGTCTGCGTGTCACCACTTGTGGCCAAGACTTGGAATACCCCTCCACCAAATTCCATGAGCGTGACATCATGGGTCCCTCCTCCAAAGCTGAAGACGCAAATCTTCATCTCCTTCTCTGCCTTGTCGAGTCCATAAGCCAAACATGCTGCCGTAGGCTCGTTGATAATTCGAACAACTTCTAGACCTGCAATTTCTCCCGCATCCTTAGTTGCCTGCCTCTGGTTGTCGTTAAAGTGAGCTGGAACTGTAATTACAGTCTTCTTTACGGGCCTGCCCAAGAAGGTCTCTGCGTCCTTCTTTATCTTCTGAAGAATTAGCGAGGATATTTGCTGGGGAGTATAACTTTTGAAGTAGATATTGACAGTGTAATCTGTGCCCATTTTGCGCTTGATTTCAAATATCGTTCCTTCAGGGTTGGACGCCGCTTGCCTCTTTGCCGCCTCTCCTACTATCACCTGACCATCTTTGGTAAATGCAACGACTGAGGGGAACATCTTCCCAGCCGCAGTTTGACCTTCTGCGCTCGGTATGACTACGGGCCTTCCTGCCTCCATCAAGGCAGCAGCAGAGTTCGTAGTCCCAAGGTCTATTCCAATTATCTTCTCAGTTTCTGGCTTGCTCATTTTATTTACTCTCACACTGTTGCTGCGGTGACCTTGACCATGCTTGGTCTTAGAACCTTACCCTTCAACATGTATCCTGGCCTGATTTCTGCAATGATCACACCTTCCTCATTTTCCTTTGCAGGCACTATTTCCGTTGCCTCATGAAGGTTCGGATCGAACTTCTTGCCAATGGCTTCTATTCTGGCAAGACCTTCCTTCCCCAAGATGTCAAGGAGTTTTCTAAGCGTCATTTCAACCCCTCCAACAAGGGAATCTGGCTTTCCTCCCTCCTTGGCTACCTTCAGCGCTAACTCAAATTCATCTACAACATCAAGCAAATTGGTTATCAGCCTCTCATTAACAAACTGCTTTGTTTCAGCAAGCTCTTTGTCGACCCTCTTTCTATAATTGTCAAAATCTGCCTGCAGGTATTTCATTTTGTTAAGTATTGATTCGGCTTTCTCCTGCTCTGCCTTGATCTGCATTTCCAGTTTCTTGACTTGATCCTCCAAGGGAATTTCTTGGGCCGATTCCTCTTCCTGAACTTTATCGATGCTCAATTGCTTATCATCCTAGTTCCTAACTTAAGGAGAGTAACTTAACAGTTGCGTCGTATAAATATTTTCATGATAAGAGTTTAACACGAGTAATCTACTACTAGAGTATGCACTCTATTTTGCAAAAAGCACGCCCCTGCGCAAAAATAGTCTGGGGGGGTGCAATATAAAGAAAGATGAAGAAAACAACCGGACAGAGCAAGATTTAATAGTTAAGATCGCTCCAAAATGGCCAAGTGATTGATGCGTGCCAATGGCATATGTTCTAATTAATGCTGATCTAGGGGCCGAAGAGCAGCTGATCAAGGAATTGAAGTCCATAGAAAATGTCAAGGAGGTTTATGTCGTCTATGGTGTCTACGACATAGTTGCCAAGATTCAAGCTGATTCGATGGAGAAGGTCAAGGAAACAATAACTTGGAAGATAAGAAGGCTAGAGAAAGTTAGATCAACGCTTACAATGATCGTTGTGGAATCGTAAAGCTCTTTCGATGCAGGTTATTCATCTCGGAATAGACGACACAGATTCTGTTAGAGGTCATTGTACGACTTACCTAGCGGCGCTAATTGTCGAAGAACTTCTGAAGCAAGGAGCTAGATTCGTAGATTATCCAAACCTTATCAGGCTCAATCCCAATATTCCTTGGAAGACAAGAGGCAATGCAGCGGTTGCACTGCGTTTTCAGACTGAAAACGCTCAAAGAGCATTTGAAACTGCAAAGAGGCTTCTGATTGAAAACTCTGATGCCAAAGAAGGGCTATCGGATCCAGGCATTGTAATGCATGTTGGAGATGTTCCCAGTGATGTTGCTGAATTCTCAAAGCGAGCCCTATACACTGTTCTTTCAAGGCACGAAGCTGAAAAAATCATTGGAAAAAAT
>JACPBJ010000091.1 GCA_016180375.1 Nitrososphaerota archaeon
CCAGCACCGCCAGGTGATCGGCATCGTCGCCGACGACGCAGGCGGCTGCCGCCGCCTCGCCGGCAGCGAGGTTCAGGACCTGCTTATACCTACATCATTATCGTTGGCTATGAAGTAACGGGCAAACCATCTACCCATCCTTCCGGTTCCTCCAATTATCGCAACCTTCATGATAAGAGGTCTCCAATTCGTCTGATTCCTTGAGAGAGCTCTTTCGTAGGCTTGTTCAGCGAGATTCTGAAGAAGTTTGGATAGTTGCCGAATCCGCTTCCCGGGGTTACGGCAACTCCCTTCTCCAGAAGATCCATTGCGAACCTATTTCCGTTGAATTTCTCATCTTTACCTCTAGCAAATATGTAAAGCCCTCCGTCAGGCTTCCTAAATCTCAAAGGTAATTCGGTCAGCAATCTTGAGGCAACATCGATTCGCTCCTTCATTGCTGCTACGTTTCTTCGCACATAGTCTTCATCGTCGAACGCTTTCACCGCCCCAACTTGAATGAAGTGAGGCAGGCTTAGCATCGCCAGCTCCTGAATATTTGCCATGCGAGCAATTACATCTTCGCTAGCAACTGCGTATCCTATTCTAAAGCCAGTCATGGAATACGTCTTCGAAAGTGAGGAAACTACTATTGAGTTGGGTATTTCAAACTCTAGAATGCTCTTGTAAGAAACAAAGGAGTACTCAGAATAGACTTCGTCGCTCAATATTACTATGTTGTTTTTTTCGGCAAGCTCAACAATCTTCCCAAGAGTCTTTACGCTTAGAACCTTGCCCGTAGGGTTGTTCGGATAGCTCAGTATAAGCATCTGTGTAGAATCGGTTATGGAATTTTCTATCTCTTCTATGGATGGAGCCCATCCATCTTCCAAGGTAGTGTTGATTGTGCGAACCCTCGCGCCAAGAAATTCTGCTGTCTCTCCATATGCGGGCCAGTTTGGGTCGACATTGATGACCTCCCCTCCTGAGGATAGAATTGCAGACATCGCTGCGAATATGCCGAATCTAGCTCCCGCCGTGCAGACAACCCTCTTTTCTGGTGTCTTTACGTCCCACCTTTTGCTTAGATGGGATGCGATCTTTGCTCTCAGCTCAGGAATTCCCGATGATAGTGTATAGCGAGTAAAGCCTCCATACATCGCCCTCTTAGTTTCATCAAGGACTTGTTGGGGAGGCGTAAAATCAGGCTCCCCAACTTCGAGGTGGATTATCTCCTTACCTGCTCTTTCTAGCTCTTTTACACGCGCAAACATTTTGGATGCTGAAATGGATTCTTTGGCCGCTGAACGAACCTCTCTTGCAATAGTTTCCTGAAGAAGCATCGTTAGAACCCTCATCCCGAATTTTTCATCGATGCCCTTCTTTGCGCAGTGCTGCCTGACTACCCTTCTAAGCTCCGTCTCTATTGCGCTGTTGACCAAAGGTAATCCAAGAGACGATTTTACCCTCCCAATTTCCTCTCCTAGCTTGACTCGCTTTGCTATTAGATCGAATATCTCTAGGGTTATACCGCGAATCTCCTTCCTCAGGTCTTCGAGGTCAACAGTCTCGGTCAAGTGGGTTCAGTGCTTCCCTATTACTGGAGGAATCAAACCTGCCCTGATTGCGTGATCTGCTAGCACTAAAGCGACAACTGATTCGACAATAGGCACGGCACGAGGGAGGACGCATGGGTCATGCCTCCCAGTAACGATAAGCTCTTCTTCCTTCATAGTTTCAAGGTTAACTGATGTTTGGGTCTTTGGTATTGAGGATGGTGGCTTGAATACTATCCTGCTCACTATTGGCATGCCGAAGGAAAGTCCTCCCAAGATGCCCCCAGAGTTATTTGTTTTTGAGACTATCTTCTTCCCAACGACTGTGTATTGGTCGTTGTTCTCAGAACCTCTTAGACGAGCGGCGTGAAAACCTGAGCCGAATTCGACTCCTTTGACTGCAGGAATTGCGAATAATGCTCCGCCAAGATCGCAGTCAAGGGCTGAGAATATAGGTTCCCCAAGACCGACAGGTGCGTTCTTTGCGATACATTGGATTATGCCTCCTACACTGTCCCCTTTCCCCTTCTCTTCAAGTATGAGCTCCTTCATCTTACTGGCGGCTACCCTGTCGGGGCACCTGACCTCGTTGGAATAGCGGAGTTTCTTTGCCGTTTCAAAATCCACATCATTGGATTTTATCCCTCCAATTTCGGTAACGTATGCTATGATCTCTGTTCGAAACACATAGCTTAGAAGTTTCTTCGCTATCGCACCGCCCATTACGAAGGTTGTTGTCAGTCTAGCGGAAAAGTGTCCTCCGCCTCTAGGATCATTGAAACCTCCATACTTGAACCAAGCAGGGAGATCAGAATGCCCAGGCCTTGGAACCTTCTTTAGCCTATCATACGGCTTTGAATCGACATCCTTGTTCCAGATCAGCATCCCTATGGGGAAGCCTGTCGTTCTTCCATTATACACTCCTGAAAGTATCTCAACTTGGTCCTCCTCTTTTCTGGGAGAGGCTATAGCGGAAGTTCCTGGTCTTCTAAGATCGAGTTCCTTCTGTATTTCTTCCCTCTCAATAGGAAGCCCTGCAGGGCAGCCGTCTACGACAGCACCGACTGCTCTCCCATGACTCTCTCCGTATGCCGTAAGCCTAAACCTTTCACCTAGAATATTACCACTCAGATCTGCAACACCTCCAACCTTGCAGAAAGAGCCTTCATGTCATCGACGAAGTTTGGATATGAAACGTCAACGCTCTCCATGCCCTCTACAATGCAGCCCTCCCTTGATGAAAGCCCAGCTAGGCAGAAGGCCATGAACATTCGATGATCGTCGTGCGAGTCAAAGGTGCAAGGCTTTAGTGTTTTTGGAGCTTCTATGACAAGGCCATCTTCGAGCTCCTGAACCTCAGCTCCTATCTTTGGCAGCTCCATAGCAAGAACGTGAAGCCTGTCTGTCTCCTTAAAGCGAGCGTGGGCAACTCCTTTGACAGTAACCTTGTTTTTGCACTTTAGAGCGAGCACGGAAACTACGGGAAGAAGATCTGGCGAATTCCTCAGATCGAATTCACCTCCCTCCAGTTCTTTTGATATGGAAACCTCCACCTTGCCCGCCTCCCTGTCAATTCTGACATCTGTACCCATTCTTTGCAGTATGTCTATGATAGCCATGTCAGCCTGAGGAAGATCGAAGTTCAGGTTCGAAACCTGTGTATGCCCTCCGGTCACGGCTGCACCAGCAAGAATGAATGATGCTGAACTGAAGTCTGCAGGGACGATAAATTCTGCCGCCTTGTATCTTCGGTTTATGCTGATATGAAATATTGAATCCTCAGTCGCCACCCTCCCTTTGAATAGCTCGATCATCTTCATCGTCGCCTCCAAGTACGGTACGGAAACTGGCTGACCTTCAACAACGATGGAGGAATTTTCCTTGGCATATGGGCAGGCCATGAGTAAAGATGAAATAAACTGCGATGAAACATCTCCCCTAATCTTTGCTTCTCCACCTTTCATCCCTCCGCCCTTCACGACTACTGGAGGCAACCCATCGAGCCTTGCAGACCAGCATTCAACTCCAAGCTGATTCAAAGCGTTAAGCAGAGCACCCATTGGGCGAGTTCTTATGCTTGAATCTCCTGTTAGTACTACAAAACCCCTCTTTACCAAGGATGCTATGGATGTCATCAACCTAATCGTGGTTCCAGAGTTGTCGACATTGATAACATCTGCAGGAGCTATTAGTTGATCGCTTCTGGAGATGCTGAACTGCTCTTCTTCAGTTATATTCGCACCAAAGGCTCTGCAAGCTCTTATCGTGGCAAGTGTATCCCTGCCAAGAAGCGGATTCTTTATCGTAGTCGTGCCTTCTGCCAAAAGCCCAAGAACGAATGCTCTGTGGGTATACGACTTGCTTGGAGGTGGGCTTACATTGCCCGTCAATATGGATGGCCTGACTTCTACCTTTACCATTACGCGCACCGAGCCTTCGAATTCGTAAGATTTGCGGTCAGAATCTTCCCAGGAAGCGATGACCATGCTGACACTATCTGCTTCGAATCCTCCTTCTTCACAATGGCAGCAATAGATGGTCCGGTTCCAGAGAGTCCAGCCGCTAGAGCACCATTCAGGAGAGCGTCTACCGCAGGCTTGGTTGAAACTGAAAGGGCGGAAGAATGAATGAGCCCGTTAAGTGTCAAAGCCTTCCAGTACTCTCCTTTCATCGCTAGTTCAAATGCCATCTCAACTGCATATCTAAATGGGTTGAGCCTCTCTTTCGGAAACTGCTGGGTATACGTTCTTGCCGTAGGCACGTATATTACCGCGACAAGGGTCTCATCAACACTATTTTGCTTCAAGATTTTCCTTCCGTAGTTATCGGTTAGAACTGCTCCTCCAAAGTAGCTTGCACATGCATCATCGTAAGCGCCCGTTATAGTAACCTTAGCTTTGAACGCAGCGTCTACACCCAATTTTACTATGTCTTCATCGGGAATCTTCTTGCCTAGCGCGCAGAGCGTTGCAAGCACTATGGCATTAGCAGCGGTGCTTGAACTCTTTAGCCCTCTCGCTATGGGTATCTGAGATTTTACCTCCACATGAGCACCTAACTTGTTATTGGAAAAGTGTTTTAGCACTGCATTGACAGACTCCTTTGCAAGAGTTGTATCCTCATTCTTTCCTCCAATAATACTGACTTCAACCTGTTTCGAATCCCTTGTAAGCTCGACCTTTGCTTCTGTCAGCAGATCGATTCCCAAGGCTGCACCTTTCCCCGTTGAAATTGCATTGACTATCGTTACTGCACCGTGCGCGATGGCCCTTCCTTTCATTTTTCTTCGGCTCCCAGAGATTCAAGCACAGCTTCCGTCATTATTTTCTTGGGTGCCTTTTTCCCAGTCCAGATTTCAAAAGATAGTGCAGCTTGTTCAACCAACATCTCGTAACCATGAATGCAAACTGCGCCTAACTTTTCGAATGTGGCAAGGAAGTCGGTCTTAAGGGGCCTGTAAACCAAATCATATGCTATCGTATCCCCTTCCAGTTTGGCTTTCTGAATTGACAGTTTGAACCACTTTTCATGCATGCCCAGAGGCGTTGCATTGACAATTAGATTATGCTTGCTTACAGCATTAGTAAAGGACTTCTCGCTCAGGCACTCCGCTTTTGCATTAACATCGAATTCCTTCTTTAAGATAGAAACTAGTTCTTCTGCTTTGGATACAGTGCGATTCAGAATTGAAATTTTCTTGCAGCCGTTTTCAGCAAGCGCAAAGGCACAAGCTCTGGCAGCACCTCCAGCACCTACTATCAGGGCTCTAAGATCGGTTATTCTTGTTCTACGTTGGAGCGGGTTTGCAAAGCCTTCGATGTCTGTATTGAACCCTGTAAGTTCTCCTTTTTGGTTTAGAATTGTATTGACGGCATTGACCCTCTTTGCTCCAGCATCTATTTTGTCAAGCAGTTTCATGACTGACTTTTTGTGAGGCATTGTGACGTTTGCTCCCAGAAATTCTAGAGCTCGCAAGCCTCGTATTGCATTCGATAGTTTCCGCTCCGGCACTCCAAAGGCTAGGTAGACAGCATTTATCCCAAGAGAATGAAATGCGGCATTATGCATGATCGGCGAGGGAGATTGCTTTACAGGATAGCCGATCAAGCAGCAGAGCTTGGTGCTTGAATCAGGCCCTTTCCAAGAGTTCATAGAAACCTCTTAGCTCCGAAATCGAAATCTGTCCCGGGGCGACTGCGGCTCCCTCTAGACAACCATACATGAGCGGACTACCCAATTTTGGCGCAAGAATTCTGGAAATCTTCCCATGCTCTCCCATGCAGAAGGCAATCAGTCTGCCCCTCATTTTTTTGTCGTATAGAGAAAGCACG
>JACPBJ010000138.1 GCA_016180375.1 Nitrososphaerota archaeon
AGACTGTATTCCTGTTATCTGTCCAGCAACTTCCCAGAGCATCTTTGAAGCATCTGTATCCGTGCCAGGAGCTGGCTGGTGCGGAGGGTGAGCAAGGAAAGATTCACCAACAGCTCTGCTTTCAAGAGCCCTAGCGAGTGAAACCAAGCCCCCGGAGAAGCCGAAGAGCCCATCAAAACCAACCTGAGAGAGCAGAATTTTCGTATCTGCATCGCCATACACTTCCTCTAGAATCTTTCTCTCGCCTGAGGCGGTCGATATTCGGAACGGTAATCCATCTAACCTTTTCCTAACCAGATTGACGCTCTTCCTCGAAGCAATGAACTGAACATCATCTTGCTGGATATTCTTCCCAACCAAAAGACTTCCCAAGATTTTCGCTGCTCTTAGACAAGGCTCCTCGTCATCAGCGAGCAGGATTGCTATCTTCCCTGAAAGATTTAGCTGCGTTATTCTCTGTTCGATCTCCTCATCGGTCAGGGCCGACTTGGCTTTCTCAACAACCTCGAGAAGATTCTCCGCTCTGATATCAATGGCAACTTCAACGGCTCCATATGAGACCCATATCTCTGGCAACTGGTTCCAACCTGCTGCGAAAGAACATGAATTTAAGGCTGGGCTTATCTAGGCTAACTGCTACGGCGATGGTGTAATTGTCTAAAGGCTCTTGGGCTGAAGAAAGGAAGAGCATAATCAGCAACATCGGGAAAGTTTTGGTGAAGAGCGGAGCCCTCAAGTTTGGAACTTTTACTCTTACGAGCGGAAAACTGAGCTCGTATTATGTTGACTTGCGAATTGTTCCCAGCATTCCGGGCGTATTTCGCGAAGTAATCCATGCATATGTCTCTCTAATCAAAAAGAGCGTTCCACTGGGCGAAATCGGCGCAATAGGAGGAATCCCGACTGCAGGTCTCACATACGCAACTGCAGTTTCCTACGAACTTGCTAAGCCTCTGATTTACGTAAGGAAGGAAGAAAGGCAGCACGGAACTGGAAAGGATGTAGAGGGTCTGCTTAGCCCAGGCGCGCAGGTTGTCATAATCGATGATGTCATTACGACTGGCAGCTCGATAATATCTGCTGTTAATGCCATTAGGAACAATGGCGGAATTGTGAAGAGGGCCGCAGTTCTTATTGATAGGCTAGAAGGAGGAAAGGAGAACCTGGCGAAGATCGGGGTTAAACTGGTTCCTCTTACATCCATAGTCGAAATAACCGATTTTCTCTATGGCATGAGCATCATAGAGGATTCGAACAGGATTGCTATCTACGCGCAAGCAGGTCTCAGTAAATCATAAGGTTTCTCTGCTCGAGCGTCTTATGTAGATTGTTAACTGCTTGATAGACATCTGTCTCTTTCTTAGCACCAGTGCAAACTAGCTTGCCGCTAGCGAATAATAGGATTACAGTCTTGGGTTCGGCCATTCTATGTATAAGACCTGGAAACTGCTCAGGTTCATACATGGAGCGGGGCAACTGGCGAGCGGCCTCTTCAAGGTGAACATTTCCTCCCAAGCTTGCAGACGCTACAATATTTTGAATTACGATCTCTGCTTCGTTGAGGATTTCGATGCCACCCTTTCTCAACTTCTGTACTACCGTTGTTACGGCCTTCCTCGCTTGCTCCATTGATTTTGCGCCTGTGCAGACCATCTTTCCCGAGCTGAAGATCAGGGTTGCTGTCTTCGGCGACTTTAGCCTAAAAACGAGGCCTGGAAACTGGTCTGGATGATACTCAACATCCGTAAAGGTTCTCGTAATTTGGTTCAGATCAACTCTCTGGTTCACCGATGCAGAAGCGACAACATTCTCTATGCTGATGATGGGTTTTGTCTGCGGCATTTAATAATCCTCTACGAAGGCATTACAAGCAAGTATTTAAAGGGTATATATACTGCTGTTAGATGTTCTTTTCGACAAGATTATTGAACTGCAGGTAGTTCGCCATCGCTCTTCTTGCGCTTTGGCCTGAATTCAATAGCTACGACAAATGAAATTATGGCTATCATTATGACGTAATTCAGAGGAGGGCTGAGCCATATAGCTGCGAACCCGATGTATGGCACAGTAAGGAGGACTTTGCCCAAGAAGTGAGTAGGCCTTACCAACCAATTGTCTTGCGTTGGATTATTGTCTCCTTTCGTAATCACTCCGCCTCCATCGTCAGTATTGACTATGCGGAAAACTCTATGCACTATTACTCTTTCGGGATTCAAGGGGTTCTTGAAGACGATAATGTCTCCAGCTTGCAAAGACTTTACTTCTCCTCCACCTTTGATTACTATAACGTCCCCAACTTTCAGCGCTGGGATCATGCTGCCGCTAGATACCACAAAGAAAGGTGTCGATGTACCTAATGCTGTTATCAAGCCAGCCCACCCTCCAACGACTATCAGTGCCAATACGCCTAGGCTGATGAATTCTCTTCTTCTGCTGCTCTTCTGCTGGCTTTCTCCTGTCTCTTCTGTCAACTGTTAATGTTGGCTATTGGCCGTTTAATAAAGGCTATCGCACGCCTGCGTGCAAACTACACGGGGGAGTCTGCATGAGGCAAGAAAACAATAGGCACATTGATGAGGTGATTGCTACACCTGTAATTCGGATAGATTAGGGAGAGGCAATATTCTCTTAGATAGAGTTATTATCCACGATCACGATCAAATGTCTGGCGACGATGACGACTCAGAGTTACGGGAAATTATGACCTAAAGGCATTTGACAGAGTCGCCAAATAGTACCTAAATGAGATCTGTCCTTCTAGGTCGATCAAAGAACTTGAAGACTACGATTTTTTTATCAACCCCAATTCCAAAGGCTTCTAAAATCTCTATGGTTCTCTTTGTAATTTCTGATTTTGTCTTGAACGACTTGTTTACCTTGAATTGCCGTTTAGGAATTTTTCCGGGGAATCTGATTTTAAATTGCATTATTGTCAATGGTTGCAGCTGCAAGAACATTCTGAATAGCCAGCTTTCGAATGCCCTTCCGATCGTTTAGGGTGGAAGCAGAACCTGCAGATAGGAATTGTGTGGAGAGGGTCTCTTTCGAACCGTTCTATCTTTAGTTTGGTTTCTCGAAATGCAACGAAGGTTTTGTGGTAACTGACTCTGAACGCTTCCTACCTTGCACGATGTAATACACCATCAAGAAGGCTCCGGGTATGGCTACCGAAACCACGATCCACACCCAGCTGGGGGAAGACGAGTCGCAACCGTAGGGCTCGAAACCTTCAAGAACACATCTCCATATCGGTGCAGGAACTCTGGACTTGTCTACCAACTTAATCATGAAAGAGCTATAACCGAAGGATGGACAACACGGCCCGTAATGCACCGGAGATCCTACTATGTAAACTCCAGTTTCGTCCACGGCAATTTGGTTAGCAACGTCATTGTCACCACTTCCAAACTGCCATGTCCAAACCTCATTACCATCAAAATCATACTTGCGCACAAACGGATCTTGTGGACCTCCACCTTTTTGGCCTGGTAACTCAGCAAATGTATGTCCTGCAACATACACGCCAGTAGAATCTACTGTAATTCCGTATGCTGAATCTTCTTTATCGTATCTAACTGTCTTGTTACCAACTTGAAAGGTAGCACCGAACTGCCGCGTCCATATCTCTTTACCATTCAAATCAAATCTGCTTACGAAGGCATCCCTTAGACCAAGGTTCATTTCACCTGCTAACGCGCCCTCCGTCATGCCAGCCGCATAAACTCCTGTTTTGTGAACGGCTATGCCATTTACCCAATCGTCTTTTGACGTTCCGAACTGCCTAGTCCATATCTCATTGCCATTGTAGTCGAACCTTTGGATGAATGGATCAACGCCACCTGCATGCACCTGACCGGGCAGGGCGTCTTGCGTTCCTCCCACCACATATACCCCAAATGAGTTGACGGATATACTGGTGGAGCCACTTTCTAGTTCCCTAGTCCAAATTTCATTTCCGTTAAAGTCATATTTGCGAATAAAACCACTTTGCTCCATCCCAGATTGGTTATAGCGAGTCCTTGTGCCTATGATGTATAGGCCTGATGAATCCGCTGAAACTGCACGAGCATTACTTGCGGTAGCATTTCTGAATCCATCCCACCTCACATAATCGCCAAAGAATTTGGTCCATATGTGATTACCATCAATATCGTACTTGCGAACGAATGCTTCTGAAAAAGGCTCCTGACCAATGGTTTTTTGGATGGTTCCAGCGACGTACATCTCTTTTTGGAAAATAGAAATGCCATCAATCCGAAGCACACCGACAATTCCAAGCGGTCGGGTCCAGAGCTCGTTACCGTCCTTGCTATACTTCCGAATGAAGTAATCTCCGTCTTTGTATACGGAAGCATAGATCCCTGTTTTATCTACCGTAATCACCCACTGTGGATCAACTCTGTACCTCGTCCATGCCACTTCTTGGGCCTGAACTTCGTGAATGCCAGATATGCTAACAAGTAATATTACCAGCAGAAGCCAAGCCCTTTTCATTGGTACGTATTCTGTATGCATTGGCGACATTTGTTCTTTTTGTACCTGGTCAGCGAATTCGCGGTCTAGGGCTTGTAAAATGAGCCGGTTACTGATTTAAGCCCCAAAGCTCTGAAGACTGAATTTCCTATCAAACTTTCGCTGTATTAAGAGAATTGCATTGAGAGGCCAAAGATAAGCATAAATCTCTTTACACTCGAGCAAGTCGCAGTGGTTGCTATCAAAGTTCTGATAAACGATGGAATGGATTCTGAAGGCCTAGAAGTATTTCGGAGGGCAGGCATATCGGTAGATGATCGGAAAAGAAAACCTTATGAACTGCTTAAAGAGATTGGCCAATTCGACGCTCTCACCATCAGAAGTGCAACAAAAGTTCCAAAGGCGGTCATCGAGGCAGGGGCTGCTGGCAACCTGAAGATTATCGGGAGGCAAGGAGTAGGTTATGACAACATAGACATTGAGGCGGCATCACAAAATGGCATTCTTGTTAAGACAGCTCCCTATGGCAACACGAACGCGGTTGCAGAATTGGCCATAGGTCTGATGATAAATGTCTCAAGGAAAATATCCAGAGCCGATCAATCACTAAAGAGCGGCAAATGGAGCAGACGCAATTACGAGGGCTTCGAATTATCTGGTAAAACTGTGGGCTTGCTTGGCTGCGGGCGAATTGCCCAAAAAATGTCCCAACTGCTTAGCGGGTTTGGCGTCGAAGTCATTGGTTATGATATATATATGGAGAGGGTTCATGAAACCTTTCCCGATTCAAGGATAGAATACGTTTCGAAGGAAGAAGTTCTCAAAGCAGATTACATCAGCGTTCACACGGGTGGAGCTGAAACGGTTGTTGGGGAAAAAGAAATTTCGTTGATGAAGCCAACTGCAATTATCATAAACACATCAAGAGGAGTCAATGTCGATGAAAGCGCATTGTATCAGGCATTGAAGAAAGGCAGAATTGCAGGCGCGGGGCTAGACGTTTATTCGGAAGAACCAGAATCTGAAAATGGCGCGTTTGTGAGCCAATTAAAAGAACTCGATAACGTGGTAATGACTCCTCATCTGGGAGCATCAACAAAAGAGGCGCAGAGAAAAACTTCCGTAGAGATAGCACGCGTTATAGTCGATTACCTTTACAAAGGAGATTTCTCCAGCTCAATAAACGCGGTCGAAACAGTCGAGATGGAAGAGAGACAGGTCTATCCATTATTCATCCATCACCTTGACGTGCC
>JACPBJ010000139.1 GCA_016180375.1 Nitrososphaerota archaeon
AGAGCAGACAAAATGCCCAAATCCTGTGGATACAAGAATATACCAGCTTGAAGAGCAGTTTCACCGCGCCTTATGTCACTCCCTCTATACGTTACATTCTCTCCCTTCTCGATAGAGGTGCTGAACTCGACCTTGTTACCATTTCTCGTTGAATATTCTATCATTACAACGGCATCTGCACCTGCGGGAATTACAGAGCCTGTAGAAACAAAACCACACTCCTGTCTCCCTATTCTGAATTTCGGGAGGGTGCCAATTTTAACTTCCCCAGCTAGTCTGAATTTAGACGGATTTTTGAAAGAAGAATTTACATCTTTCGACCTGACGGCATAGCCGTCTCTCGTTGATATATTTTCACTAGGTAAATCAATCGGTGCTATTACATCCCTTGCAAGCACCCGATGTAGCCCCTCAACTGCCGGAATCCTTTCAGTACCTAACTGTATAGTTATCGCGTCGAGGAAACTTGCGATGGCTTCTTCAATTGGGGTATATTTCAAAAATCTTCTCATTATTTTTCCTTTTCATTCCGAAAATAAAAGGTAACATAATATTGTTTCAGGTTTATCTAGGTAGGGACCTATTTGAGCAGAATGAAACAAAAAGATCCTGCAATGGAGGTTTCAATGGTAAACATTTCTGAAAAGACGAAAGTTCACAGGGAAGCAATCGCGGTAGGCTCGATCAGACTTAAACCTGATACAATCCGAAAGTTAACATCGGGTCAGACCGAGAAAGGCGACGCCATTCAGATAGCGAAGATTGCAGGTATTCAAGCAGCAAAGATTACTCCTCTTTTAATTCCTCTCTGTCACCCTGTACAATTAGAACATGTTGATGTGAAGACGAACATTCTAAAAGATTCAGTTGAGATCACTGCCAAAGTAGTCTCAGAAGGTAAGACGGGGGTTGAAATGGAAGCATTGACAGCGGTTTCTGTAGCGTTACTTAATATTTGGGACGTGGTCAAGGCCTATGAGAAAGATGAGAAAGGTCAGTATCCAAACACCGCGCTTGAACGAATAAGTGTGAGGAGCAAAGTGAAAAAGTAAAATTGAAGACCCATGAAAAGCATAGAAAAGTGGCTCCAAAAAGTGTGACAGTTTATGTCTTCACAGTAAGCAGCAGCAGGTTTCGAATAAAAGAGGCGAAGAGTGAGTCTGGTTCTATCATAATCAAGATGCTCAAAGACGCCGGTCTTGATGTTTCGGGGCATAGAATCTTGGATGATGATTCCAAGATGATCGTTGATGAGGTGATAAAATCTGTGTCCTCCGAAGGGGTCGATGCAGTAATTCTAACAGGAGGGACAGGCTTTTCAAAGAGAGATCTGACTATAGAGGCCCTATCACCCCTTTTTGGGAAGACAATGGAGGGTTTTGGAGAGATTTTCCGATATGAGAGCTACAGGAAGATCGGGACTGCGGCCTATCTCTCAAGGGCAACCGCAGGCATGATTTCTGGAAAACCGGTCTTCTGCCTTCCTGGCTCACCTGAAGCAGTGGAGTTAGGCATGAGGCTGATTCTTCCAGAAATTTCTCACATTGTATTCATAGCGAAATCATAGCTGGTGATGTTATTAGAACTTAGCAGAAAGGGCGCCCTCCCAGAACTATGGCTTGTTCGTAGGTTTCTAGGCAGTTCTAGCCACAAGGTTTTATGCCCTCAATCTCTCAAAAGTCTGATAACGCTATACGAAAGGATTCCAATGAAAACGATTCTTATTAGCGAGTCGGGAACTCTGAGAAGAGCATAGGTACTCAGAACCACCCCTAAGACAGAACCAGCCCCCATCGTGACAGCAACAAGCATGGACCTTCTCCCAATTGTGTTGTACTGGTTATGCTTGACCATGCTAGCTAGCACAGTGGGAACTGACACGAGTTGACTTATCGTGCCTGCGGTCTTTAGAGGGAGGCCGAACAAAAGTACAAGCCCGGGTATGTGATACTCGCCACCAGCAACACCAGCGACCCCGGCTATGAGTCCGATTATAAAGCCGAACAAAATAGCAGAAGGAAACTCTACTGTGTTGGAAAAAAATCTGGTAGGAGTTAATTCAATGTAGATATCAATGAACAACCTAACGATAACTACTGAGAGAATCATAGCAAGAAAGAGTTTCAGCTTTCTTGTCGATACCTTATGGCTAATTATTGACCCAAGGAAGCCTCCTCCTAATGAGCCAATTATCATTCCCAAAGAAGGAATGAAATAGCCTACAGGAAGTAGACCACTTTGTAATCTTGCCAGAAAACTCGAGCCTGAGACAATAAGACTAACAATCAGATTGACAGCTATCATTAGTCTCAATGGCAGACTTATTGTGTAGAGGAGAAACGGCATTCGAAGCTCAGCCCCTCCCAGACCAACCAATCCTGCTAAGAATCCTGTTGAGAGACCCACAAGCGTAGGCATCAGTGCGTTCTTGACTAGAGGAATTTTGGCTAGAACATCTGATTCTACTACTCTAGGTACCATCAAGGGATAGGTACTAGAAACTGCTTCGTTAGAAGCATCAGAATGGTTTGTCAAGACGCATCATTGCGCACAGGTTAGTAGAATCTTATTGCGAGGGATTTCCACCTGCGGTTTGAAGAACGGTTCCCGCATTGAAACTGCTCTTTTGAAGATGTTCACCAAGTCGGCATCCGAAGCGCCGCTTCTCATCGCGGAAAGGAAGTCTACATGGTTGTCGTCCCTAAGCAAACACGGTTTGAATTTACCATCATAGGTTATCCTTAGTCTATTGTTGCCCATGCAGAATGAAGAATTATGAACGGGTCTGACAATTTCCACAACGACGCCATTGTCTAAGTAATATTGTGGCCTCCTGTGTAAATCCCTCATACGGACTGCAAAAGCCCTTCTCCTAATGTTCTCCTCAATCTCATCCAGTTTCAGATGTAATTGGGTACAAGATGCTCTATCCACCGACACGAACTCTATCAGCTGAAGAATGTTCGTTCTTGCGCCGCCGAGCCCCTTCGAAAAATTAATCATATCCTCAACCTCAGATTCGTTAATCGACTTCAGGAGCGTCATGTTGATCTTGACAGGCTTTAGGCCCACTTCGACAGCAACCCTTATGGCCTGTATGGTCTCTTTGAGCTTGCAAGATTGCGTAAGAAGCCTAAAGGTGTCCTCTCTAAGACTATGAAGGCTTACGTTCACTCTCGAAAGCCCTCTCTTCTTGAGCGTACGTGCAAGCTTTGCCAGACGCGTTCCATTTGTAGTCATGGAGATCTCCTTGATTCCTTGTGTATGGATCCTCTCCACAATCTCTGGAATATCGTCACGCAGCATTGGCTCACCTCCAGTGAGCTTGACTCGTGTTACGCCGAACTGAGTCGTTATTCTAACTATCCTTTCGATCTCCTCTGGTGTCATAGGAGAGAGATAAGGATCATAGATGCCCTCTTTGTGACAGAAAATACAGCTGAAGTTGCAATATGCGGAGCTGTTTACAGATATTCGCAGCTCTGTTACGGGTCTACCCCAATTGTCACAAATAGTCATGTCAATCAACGTTCATCACTGCTGGTCTGGAAACAAAAAGCATCCCGAGAATTGCTAAGAGGTTGAGGTAGGTCAGCTGTATCAGATGACCCGCGAGCAGTATCAAAAGCATTCCATAAGCAAGCGCTTTCTTGTCGCCGGGCAGTGAAAAGAGTGAGTACAAGAAGAGCCAAATTGCTATGATGTAGAACGGAAATGGTAGATACATGGTAAATCCAAGTGTCCATACAGCTAGGATGGATGTTATCCAAGGACTGGCTAAATAGAAAGAACCAAAGAGACTAGCCATTATTGTAGATACAATAATTGCCTTCGAGTTTGCTCGCAACAAGGTCTTCCCTGAGCCTCTTCTATAGCGATAGGTGAGCAAGAAGATGAGGGGCGTAGCCACCACGGCCAATGCTTCGCCAAGGTTCAGAATACCAACCCCCGCAATATTCAGTGAGAGTCCTAAAAGTTGGTCCAAAAGAGGCAGTATCTTGAAGAGATACGTTGTAACGAAGGAAAGTGTGATCGCAACACCTAACCACCTCTCGATACTTCCTCCCTCCCTGATCAGGGATATCCCCAGTATCGTAACCAGAAACATGGAGAGAATGTTGTAAAGTATCGAGACCAACACATTAGGCGTTACCACTAAAAAAAGCATGCTTAGGGTGATTACTATGACGAGAAGTGAACCTGCAATCCTATCAGCTTTGGATCGATGGCTGAGTAGGAAGTATGATGCCCAGAGAAGGACCAAGATCACTAGAAGAGAAGCGAAGTTGAATGCGACTGATCCAACGAACATCATCATGTTGAATATCGACATTACCGGTTCCCGAGGCGGGAGTAGTATGCCCATCCTAGAGAAGGTCCTTATCAGGGAGAATTCGACAATCCCCGCCACAAGAAGTCCTTTAACTATGAATCTTATTCCTATGGGAGAGATCTGGCCAAGCTTCACAGGCCACATTGTACACCACAGCCCGCGTCTTCCGGTGGTTTCGTATCTCGGGGCTTCGAATCCAACTTCGTATTCAAACCGAGACAATTGCCTTCCAATATAATGAATTTTCTAGTAAGCTCTCCGAGCGATGCGTAGTATGGCACCTTGGACACTTTTTGTAAATTCTCAGCAAAACTTCCTACCCATTCCAAAACATGCTCTTTGAGGAACTTTAGTGAGGCATCCTTGGTCAATTGAGCTTCCGATTGTTTGCCTGATGCTATAGCGTGCGCCTCTTTGAAGGTCAGAAAGTGCATAAATTCGAGCTCTGCTGCCACGTGATCTACCCTATCATGCCATGTTCCGGAGGTCGATAGTCCGAAAGCCCTGTAGAAACCAGCTATATCTGCAAGTTTGCGGGATGTTGAGAAAATTTGTTCAGTGTTGTACGAAGTTTCATAGGGAGGGCAAGGTAATTCCTCTGATTGCCCGAAGAGGACATCATATTCTGTCTGGATTGAACTAGGACGAACCTTTGAAACATTGTCGGTCAAAGATGAAATGAACGTGACTACCTCTTCCCTTATCTTGGACGCATAAGGTAGTGTTTGAGAGATGGTTTTCATTTGAGAGGCAAGCGAGCCATCTCTGAGTGCTTGTTGCATCTCCTCCGAGGGGTAGAGAAAACAGAATGATAGGAGCCTGTACATATGGCTCGTAGCAAGCAGTTTCTTGAGTTGAGCGTTTCCGATCGCCTTCTTTAAGGCTCCGGATTCCAGACTAGTCAGGCTATTGACCTCCTGTTAAGCTGCTTCGTCTTCCAGTTGCTGAGCACAATTGCTGCGATTATGAAGACTATCGAGAATACAAGCAGGCCAATGGATGCCGCGATGCCGAAAGGCATGCCAGCCGAAGGAGTTGCTGCTCCTGGGGCAGAAGGTTGGGGCGCAACCTCACCTTCTCTAAGAATATTAAGCACTATCCAGGCGGAAACAGACTTTCTACCGTTAACTTCGTTGTTTGCTCCATCCCAAACTGCAAAAGCAACGGGTATGTTTGTTCCCACCGAGAATTGCGTATCGCTAGGATCGATGGTCGCAAGTGGTCTAGCCATGACAGCCTTCCAAGTTCCGTCCTTCCATTCGCCTCTCCCGATGACATCTTGCTGGGGCTGTGAGGTCAAGGATCCAAATCCGCCTGCTACCAAGTCCTCCACAGGGGTAGCTCGTAGGGGATTGGAGAATGGATTTCCTGGTAACATCGATGTCCTTCTGCCAATCAGCCTTCCAGTGCCAGATATTTACCGCATCGGGCAACTGGCCCATACAAACAAATGGCTGTGTCTGGGTTCTGGGGAACTGTATTGCTGCGGCATCTCTGAAAGATTCCGTCTTGAGGGTGGTCATGTTCGGGGTCGAATCCCTCCATTCAAGAGAAAAGGCGAGCCACGTGCCATTGTTCAATGACCTGACAGTCACGGTCCTTATGGAAGGGTTGGGATTCATAGGTTTGGTCGTGATCTGGGCGCTCAAGGGGACTTGAAGCGAGACTGCCTTCTGCCAGTTCACACTGCTGGGATCTGTGATTGGTAGGGGCCCTGATAGCGCGGAAGAACTGAGCAACGCCTCCTGACCTGCAACCAGCGGAGTTTCATAGATTGTGCTTACTACAGAGAAGGCTAGTAAGACACCGACCAAAACAGCGATCTTCTTCTCGTTCAGATTCTCTCCCCCTATGTGATATTTTGGAAATTGGCCGGCCTGACAATGATAGGCTCGTCTATGGGCACCCTGACTATCTCCTTGCCCGAACCGTCAAAGCCGATGGCGTCTGTCTCCGTGATCTTGAACTTCTCTATGATCTGTTGGGTAACGCCGAAGAGCTGTAAGACTCCCAAGAGTTCCGGGTTGGGGTTGCTATACCGCTGTATAGCCTCTTCAACTTTCGGACCGAACATCTGCATCAGATAATCCCTTGGGACCCATCTTGGGGGGATGTAGTAGACATTGGGCTCGGTCCCGAATTGGGGATAACTGGGCAAGGCAACCTTCGCGATATGGACAAGGTAATCCATAGGACTGTCAGCCACGGCTTTGTCTGGTGGGTTGACCCAGCCCTGTAACCTGATCTTGCCTACACATGCTGAAATGCACCTAGTTATTATGCCCTGTTCAACCCTTGGATAGCAAGCTATGCATTTCTCGCTGATTCTAGTGGTTCCATTATACATCGGCTTCTTGTAAGGGCATGCCTCAACACATTTCCTGTAGCCCCTGCAGCGGTTCTGATCGAGTAGAACTATGCCATCTTCCTTGCGCTTGTATATCGCCTTCCTCGGACAGGCTGCTAAGCATCCTGGGAAGGTGCAGTGATTGCAAATCCTCTGCAGGTAGAAGAAATAGGTCTGGTGCTGGGGCAGGGAAGTGCTGGGCTGCCAACGTGTGGATGTGTCTTCATAAATGTTCGGATACCGCCATTCCTTATCCTCAGGTAGATATCCTAGTGCTACCTCGTTTGTTGGAGCAGCCTCAAAGATTGTCTTTCCTTTGTAGGTGCCATATGGACCAGCTCCTGTCTTCTCCCACTGTTGCGGACCGAGCATCTTGCTCAGCTTTACGTCCCAAAACTGTGGGTACCCCCCGTAAGGCTTTGTCTCCACATTGTTCCACCACATGTGCTCTTCGCCTTTGTTGAATGTCCAAGTGCTCTTACAAGCCATGGTGCAAGTCTGGCACCCGATGCAACGGTTGATGTTGAAGACAGCAGCGAATTGGCGCTTAGGCCTGACCT
>JACPBJ010000140.1 GCA_016180375.1 Nitrososphaerota archaeon
ATCTTATCTTCAAGCAGTTCTTTCCAAGCAAGCAGGTCACAGAAGTTGGAGATGTTGTAATTATTCCTCTCGGAACTTCAAGGCCCGACAGGGATGATGGAGAAGCTGGTCACAGACAGGTTCTTTGGCTTGAAGAGACGCTGGCAAAATACAAGGATAAGACCAAGATAGTCGCCTTGCACCATCACCTTATCCCTGTCCCAGACACCGGGAGAGATTCGATTCCCATAATTGATGCAGGAGATGTATTAAGAGCTCTACTGAAGGGAGGTGTTGACCTCGTTATGTGCGGCCATCGCCATAGGCCTTGGAAATGGCATGTCGAGGATTTCACGGTAATCCATGCAGGGACACTTTCCTCGGAGAGGACAAGAGGGTTCTTCTCCAACTCGTACAACATCGTGGAGCTTAACGGAGGGAAGATGAAGACCTACCTGAAAGTAGTGGGAGGAGCAAAGATGGAGCTTAGCAGAATCGTCAAGGAAGGCTTGATAGGAATGCCAGAAGAGTACGAGTACTGAGCATGAATCAAGTATTTTTGTCCGGCTTATTCACCGGAATTTACCCAGTTTGTTAAACCCTCTGCATGCCCTTTAATGCACGAAACCAAATGCCAGACAACGATTCTAACATATTCCAGCGTTTTATGGGCAAGCGTGTCAGGGATGTATACGGAAGGTACATAGGGTTCGTGATAGGTCTGTCAACAGACCCCTTTGGAGAGCTTAGAGCTGTAGGAGTAGATTCGGGAGAAAGAGGGCTAGTCGAATTTCCGGGAGCATGTGTGAGACAAGACGGAGATTCTCTATTACTCTTGCCTGTATGGAGGGTTGATGCAGACAAGTTCAGACGAGAAACGTTGCTCATCAACAATAGGTCAACAGCCGTGGAAGACCTTCTCAAAGAAGGGGAGATCACCCAAGAGGAGTACCAAGAGTTTCTGAAAGTCTATCAGGGCTACAGGACAAAGCTTGATGATGTCAAGAAGGTAATCGATGAGAAGCTGAAAAAGAGGAACCAGGAGCTTGATAGAGAAACCAAGGACCTGAAGAGGATGGCTACCAATGTTAAGGTGCAGTTCAAGAGCGCAGAGATAGAAGCTGAAACTTTCAGAGCTTCTCTGCAATATGTAGCAGTAATGAAAGAACGGATTGACAAAGAGCGAGCAGATATTGCCGCAACTGCTTCTATGCTAGCGGCTCCTACCCCAACAGCTTCGCAGATGGTTGAAGAGAGTGTTGAGCATCCAGCTATACCAATGGAATCCCCACAGTCTGAAGAGCTAGCGCCGGTTCAAGCAGTTCAAGTTGACGGATCGGTTCCCACAGAAGCTGGCTGGTTAGCAAGGTTCCTGAAGGGAAGACAGTAAATCTACTCGTCACGGGAATTGAGCAGTGAACGGATTCGCGCACAAGCATCAGAGAGCCCTCTAACTCGTAGAAGGTTTTCTCTCTGGGAAATGTCACGATTCCAAGGCTGATCATAGCATAAAGCAAACTTCCCTCTACCTGCAATATCAAGCAGGTTCAGAGGAGAATCGTCTATGAACACGTCATAATCTAGATGACCTTTTGTCTGGTCTGGCCCAATTACGACTATTCTATTCCTCCTGATTTTTTGATTGTCAAGCCAATTTGTTACATTTGTAATGGTCATCGAATTCCTAGCTGTCACTATGTCAACATTTCCAAATTCATGCAGAAGTTCAACTTTCCTTGAAAGGTTATTCTCAGTAGGAGGCAGTGTTTTCCAGTCTTCCCATGCATCATCAAAGAGAGCCTCCACATCTTTTTCGTCTATTCCTCTGTCCCTCCAGAAATTCCACCTGTCTATTTGGTCGTAGGTCAAGTTCATATCGAATCTGTCATTGCATAGTTTCAGCCATGTACGCATCGTGTCTGCAAGCACGCCATCAATGTCCAGAGCTATTCTTAGAGACCGCACATGAAACCTACATCTTATTGTGCTTCTAGCCTATTAAGATAACTTCATAGCGTTCAGACAACTCTTCAGGACGTAAACGTGGCAAGCCCCTAAATTTGTCAGAGGAACCGCAATTACCTCAGCAACATTGTTTTCTTTTCTTACTCCATGCTACCCCCCCGACTAGTTTGCACGCAGGGGCGCGCTCTGACTATTGCAGATATTTCAGGAACCATTCTTTAGCTAATATAGCAACCTCTTCCAATTTTCCAGGTTCTTCAAAGAGATGTGTAGCACCAGTAATGATAGCCAGATCCTTTTCGCAACGAATTTCATTGTACGCAAATCTATTCAACTCTATGACCTCTTCATCATGGCCTCCAACTATCAGTAGTGTTGGTGCCTTGACTTTGGGGAGGTAACGCATCGCTAGATCTGGGCGTCCTCCTCTGGAAACAATTGCCGATAATGCAGAACCCATTTCTGCGGCTGCCTGTAATGCCGCTGCAGCGCCTGTGCTCGCCCCGAAATAACCTATTTTCGCACTTCTAGTCTCTGGTTGGTTCAAGAGCCAGTCTGTCGCTATTGCGAGTCGCTGAGCAAGGAGATTAATATCAAAGCGCGTGTCGTAAACAGAATCCTCCTCTTCCGTAAGCAGATCAAAAAGAAGAGTCCCCAGTTTAGCATCCCTTAGAATGCGAGCAACAAAATTGTTTCTTGGACTGAATCTGCTACTTCCGCTTCCATGAGCAAAGATTACGACGCCACTGGCTCCTTTTGGCAAATTTAGTATGCCATCGAGCTGCACCAAATTTATTGGGATTCTGACGTTTTTCCTGTCATCTCCGTTAGTTTTCATGTATTTGCCTTCTCCATCGTGACCCGATTTGATGTTTTTGCCTCCCAAATTCTAAATTGTCTCCTGAATAAATTAACAGCAATTCATCCAAGAGGTTTAAACCTGTATATCCTGCCGTCGAACGAAAGTATGTAGGACTCGCCTTTTTCATCCTCCCCGAACGATGATATACTAAGAGTCGTGCTAGCAATTTCAATATGCTCAGTTATCCTTGCTCCATCATAACGCAGAGCCCATACCTTACCGCTGCAATAATCTCCATAAACATAAGCATCATAAAGAAACCTTAGCTTGCTCCCTCTATAGACAAACCCTCCAGTGATTGAGCAGCCATCGTCATGAGAGTATTCTGCGATCGGCAATTTCAGCTCGGTTCTGTTACAATTTGACACTAATAGAGGAAAGCAGTGCAAACCCTCCATTATGTTCCAGCCATAATTCCCCCCCTTTTCGATGATGTCAACTTCTTCATAGCCGTCTTGCCCAACATCGCCGGCCCAAAGCAGACCTGTTACTCTGTCAAATGAAAATCGCCAAGGATTTCTTAACCCATAAGCCCATATCTCTCCTCTAGTACCAGCAACACCGACAAATGGATTGTCACTCGGAATTTTGTACCTCCCTTGCCTGCTGGAAGAGCTGACATCAATTCGCAAAATGGAGCCCAAGAGTGTTCCTCTATTCTGCCCATGTCCGTGAGGGTCTCCTGCTGAACCTCCGTCCCCTAATCCGATGTAGAGATATTTGTCAGGACCGAAGATTATGTTCCCTCCGTTATGGTTAGAGTATGGCTGGGCGACTTCCATTATTACCAGTTCGCTGCTGGGGTCTGCTTTGTTCGGGTCATTAGTATTTACAGAAAATCTGGATATTATGGAGCGACGCGGAGGTATTGCTGAATAATACACGTAGAAGTATCCGTTGTTCTTGTATTCGGGATCAAAAGCAAGACCAAGAAGACCTTCTTCGTTCCCAGCATCGTTGACCTTCTCCGTAATATCTAAGAAGACATCTGCTTTACTTACATCCTCTTTGTTTGGGAATACAAGCACGATGCCTTGCTGGAGCAAGAGAAAGACGCGATCTGTACCATCGCCTGCATGCGTTAGATAGACCATTCTGCTGAAGGATAGATTTGGAAATGCAACCTCTACAGACATCTTTTGCAGAGGCTCGGGGATGATTTCTGGCAAAGGCTGAGCAGGCTTCTCCGGCTCTGGAATTTCTTTAGTTTCTGGGATTCTTTCCTTTGGTAACTCTTGCGGAGATTGCACTGGCCTTGACAAAAGGAAGAGTCCAGAAGCACCGAAAATCAAGACTATTAGCACAAGTAGCAGAGCCCTAGAAGAAACGCTTGCTGGCAATAGCACTATAGAAGCATCATTTAGTTATATCATTTCTCCAAATTAATTGAAACGGCGAGAGCTCTGTTATGTCCATCAAAGCAAAATTATTACGGAGCGACAAAACCATTAATGCAGTTATTAGGTAGATTCACAGAACTTTGACAGACATAGAAGGTGATATTGAAGTAAGGACTGTTGCTTTCGATGGCAGTCAGTTTATTATCAAAAGTAAACGATGGCTGCACATAATGGACAGGCACCCAGAGCTGCAAACAATGCTTGAAGCGATCAAGGCTGCAGCCTCTGCACCAGATGAAGTCTACCTTGACCCTAGAGGGAGCGTGCACCTGATAAAACGTCTGTATAATGCACAATCAGATTTTCTTGCCGTAATAGTACGAAAGAAGGGTTCGGAAACCCATTTAATCACCGCATACCTACTAGGCTCTAAGCGAAAGACAAGGGGGTATAGAAGATTCAGAAAACTACCTTATTAGATATTGACCTAAGGGAGGTTCTACAGAAGGTCAGAAAAAGGTACAACATGCGCCTTCCATCAAAGGTTCTAATGGTCGACTACGACGATAAGGAGGGAGATTTGTACATAAGGTTCAAGGAAGTTAGACAGCAAGAGGGGCAGCCTACCAAAGATGGTTTAGCAATAGTTTACTATGATGATAAGAATCGCATAGTAGCATTGGAAGTTCTAGATATCGCCGAGCTTTGAATGAGCCTTTGTATTTTTGTAAACGGCGGCAGCTCTGCCAGGGCTCACAGACTCGCAAGGCCCTTCTCCATTCCTGCAACGTCATTCACGTAGACGCGACAGCGCGGCTGCCCCACCTTACGGATGCTCCCTCCCGGACCTGTCCGGTTTTGGCAGTTGAGAACAAACCCCTCCCTTCGGAAGGGCAGTCCCTTGCAACCGCCCGTCGCGGCGTGGAGTCATCCATGCAGGATTGGAAGGTTCCTAACTCGCCTGCTTTAACTAGCAGGTACTGGCCCCGCGTATAGCCGATTTCGGAACGGGGCACGGCTATCACCCCAGCCCTCCCTGCCGCCAAATTGGAGGACTTCTCTTGCTGTATATATGTGCTTGATAATGGTTAGTCCTTTTCTAACCGCATGCGATGCCGCCAGTCGTTTTGACCAGAGCTACTGGTTGAGGTACCCCATCCACAAAGAGATTGCCGCTGAACGTAAAGCCGGGAGAAGGCAGATTCTGCAATGCCAGATCAGCGCGAAAGCCAGCGCCTACAAGTTTGATGAACAATGCGCCATCCGAGTTCCTGAACAACCACGTACCCTCTGTACTAGAATCTATACCAAAATCAGAAGCGGTGAACGTGCCTGTGACTACCCCTTTGACAACGCCCTTGTTCTGCCGTAAGGCGGGGCCCGAGGTTATTGTAAAACTCCAATCTCCGCCGGCTTGCGGTGGACGAGTTATGGTACTACCTGAGATAGAGCCGGATATGTTTTCGCATGGGCTAGCCTCCGCTGTCAGTATCGGGCCTGTAGGCAACACTAGAAACATGAAAGTAACAAAGATGCCA
>JACPBJ010000141.1 GCA_016180375.1 Nitrososphaerota archaeon
CTAGGAGTGAAGAGCTCGCCCAAATTCTCCCTAACCTGACGCTAAATCATCATTCTTTTTTATGTTGCGTATAGAGGAATAATCAATTTCTTAATTGTCCTTCCGACCCAAGAACCGTAAGTCAAGAGATGAATCCATGCTCGCTTTGTTGAGGTAAGCGATTTACCTGAACCTCTTCATCCACCGTTCTTATATACTTAGATGCAGGTATTGTGTGTATGGCTAAGAAAAAGGCTTCAAAGAAACCTGCGAAGAAGTAGACTTTTACTTCTGGGAACGGGATGTGTTTTGGAGGTATAGGATTTTCTCTCTAAGGCTTTTTTGATAACTTTATCACTAAGCAAGAATCAGAACGATAGCGATCAAGCCAAAAACTAAAAGCCATCCAAGTACTTTCTTGGTGATGTAGTAATTGGCCGACTATATTGAGGTATCATTTTGTCCACGTTGTGGGAGGAGGTTCAATAAACAGTATCCAAAATCTGCTGAGGAAATCATGCAGGTACACATGAAGAACTGCACTGACATCGCAGAAGAATATAGAGGAGAGATAGATTCATCCTAATGGACTTGGGGCGACGGGAGTGAGAAGTCCCTCTTCTGATTGGCGACCTCAACCCAGAGTGCCTTTGGATCAAAGAGAGACTCCTTGTTGGATTACGGAGGAAACTTCCGGCCCAGTTCTTGAAAGAGCCTTTCACACATCTGGAGTTCTTGTTCTATGTAACGCTCGATAATATCGAACTTTCCTTCCTCGTACAATCGGGGTATGTCTTTACCCTGTATTCCAAGGTCATTCTTTGTCAACCCGATCTTCCCCAACCAAACCTCCATGCTGTGGTAGTCGTCCCCCAGATACTGGTATAGGTCGAACCATTTCTTATTGTAGAGAAGGCGATAGATGCTATCGTCAAATCGCCCATAAACCGCCAATCTCTGGGCGATGAAAGGCACATCGAACTTCAGGTTATTGTATCCAAGAATGGTTTCGTTTCCGCTTATGCCTGCCAAGAAACCCAGACACTTCTCAAGCACAGAGAGTTCACCGGCCTCCCACTCCTTCCATATGGAAATATTGTTACCTCTTTTCGTCTGTATAGTAATGACCTTGTCAGAGAACGGGTCCAGCCCTGTAGTCTCGATATCGAAGATTATCAAGTCCGATCCACCAGAAGGGAACTCTGAAAGCTACCTGAGCTGACAATATCATTCAGTTGCTCCTCAGCGATACCGAAGGGCTGGAGGATTGCTGAAACACCTCTAATCAATAATTCAATATATCTATCCTTGTCAAACCTGATAGAAGGATCGAGTAATTGTACCGCACGAACCTTCATCTTGGGATCTCTAGAATCGAATTTGGTGACAATATAAGAAACAGATTGGCCCGCCATCAGCTCTAACCCTTCTTCTGCAAGCTGCTTTACTGCGGCTGCTTGAGAAATGGTGCCCGTATATTCGTTAAAGTTCTTTGAAAGCCTATTTGTGATGATAAGGTCATTCAATGGTACCTTCCTCTGCTTGATCAGATCAACATACGACTTCACTACGTCTATTGCACCAGGAATCAATTTTCTTACTCCTTCCGCATCTTCAGCTACACTGAAGGTTTCTAGTATCTCTCTCTGACAGTCAGCCACAAGTTTTATCGTATCGCTCCTCCTAAGTTCTATCCCCCTCAATTTCATATTACCATCCTCGAATACACCGAAGTATCTGTTTAGTACAGGAACATCTTCATGCATTCTGCTTGGCAAGAATGCAACCCACCTGTAGATTCCTTCAAACGATAACGGTAATCCAATTTCGCGCTCTATCTCTTTTGATAGATCTTCAAAATCGTCCCTCTTCGCCCTTGGCTTCTCTATCCAGAGCGAATCGACTATACCATGCACAACCTCGAACCCTCTCCGCTCTGCGATCCTTGCAGTTTCTAGCAAGATCCTTCTGGCATAGGCACATACAGCTATATGGCAGTCAATCAATCCGAATTTTGCATTCCTGTAGCTTAGATAGCCGAACGAGCAGACCAGTATCCCCTTCAATGCATCTACCCTTGAACCATACTTACGCTTCAGCTCAGGATCTTCAGTCTGATTCTTCCTATTCTTGTAATCTATCCTCTTGTCAAGAATCAGCTTGAGGCTCTTGGGGACTATCCCTATTCTTTTCTGGCAGATGTTGTAGTCAACTTCTGGGACACGAGCCTTTGAATCACGGCAGCATCTGCAGAGGACAGTTTCAGCACTGATGTTAAAGTGTACCATGATGAATGGGTAGAGCGATGTAAAGTCAATCTCCCCGACATTTTCATGCACTCCAATCTTTGGCTCAAAGATGAACCCTCCCCTATCTCCCAGCAAGAGTGTCTTTCCTGTCTTGGGGACTTCGGCCCTCGTCGGCTTCCAAGGAATGAGCAGATTTTGTTTGCTCGCAACATAGAACTGCACACTGCTCAGGCACTTCCCTATTGATGCTCTGCTCCCTTTGTGGAGGGGCATCCTGCAGATTCTTGCCACTTCAAATAATCCGTCAAGACCAGCTTCCTCAAAGACAAAGTAATTCTCTGCATCGAAGTTTATCCTACCGTAAAGCTGATGCGAAGTAGGGGTATGCAGTATCCTCCCGTATGCAAAGTAGGATGTTCCCTTCGGGTCTAATCGCCAAAGTGGTATAAGATCCCTGCTTAGAACCAGCTTGTTGAGCATTTTGTTGACATAGGCCCGTTCGACGAGATAGTGAGTTGTGAATGTGTCACCCTTCTCGATGAAGATTATGTCTGCGTCTACTTCTCTAATGCTGTTTACGAGTGCCAGAATCTTTTCTCTCTCATCTCCCTCACCAATTTCAATAGTTCTTTCATCAGAAAAGATTGTGATCTTCTTGATCGGGTCAGAAAACTTTGGTATTGCCTTGGCAGCGTTGACCTCTACCCGCAGGGTCACTCTTTTTAGCGGAGGAACTTCATAATCCTCTGCTTGAACAGAATCCAGCAGTTCCCAATGAATGATCTCTCCTTCCTTCTGAGCTCTGACCTTTGCCAATGCGAAGAGATCCTTATCAATAAAGTAGGCTTGGGCAGATAATAGGTCAGCGTTGTAGATCCGATACTCTCCGAAGTCTGCCAGACCCTCAACTACCTTCGCAAGCCTTTCGGCTTCATCGGCCCTTCTTAGAACAAGCTTTAGGACTTCACGCTCTTCATAGTCAGAGACGTGTTCACGCTTTCTGACAAAACAGGTAGAATCAATGTACGGTTGAACTTTGTTGTGTCGAGAGAGCCACTCCAGACTGGTCTTTGAATCTGCAGAAACATAGATTGCGTTGTTCCATTTGTCTGTAAGGCGAACAGTTCCCCCATCTGCCTTCTTTATCCAGACTACCATCTCCCCAGACTTTCCTGGGTAGACATCTAAGATCCAGCCTTCTTCCAGACATCAATCTCCTCCCTCAATCTATCCAGCTCATACTCTATCCATCTGATTTTCTTCTCGTGGTCGATCAGAATTGTAAGGAAGAATGGCTCGACAAGATACTCCCTCTTGGAAGACTCTATTGCTGAAACATATCTCCAACACCGCTCCATCAGATCTTTGACGATTGCTCTATCATCTGATCTGAGAGCATCGATGAATGGTTTCCAGCTTTCGATTTCATCCTTCAGAAGTTTCGGAGTTGGTTCAGTTTCCAGCTTTCATCTCCAACCTTATCCTTTCGATTTCCCTTGCGATATTCTCCAATCTTCTTTCATGCTGCACTGCGATACCCATGAACATGCCCTGAAACCTGACAGGCCTGACAGCGTTTGATGATGCAGAGCAGTAGTTTCTTGCTGCATTGAAAAGATCCTCCAAAATCGCTTTCGAACCCTTTCTCAACGACTTCCTGTAATCCTTCCAGCTCGCTATCTCTTGTTCGAGGGCAATCCTGAATGAAGGTATTGTTCTACCCATTTATTATCGTCCTCAGGGGCGAAAGCAATTGCTGATTGTAGGGCCGCTGGTTCAATTCCTGTACGATCTCAATCTGTGGCTTTGATGGATGCTTCAGGAGTTTTGCTCTAATCTGATGCTCCTCATCATTTAGTTCTACCATGGTATCACAATAGTCTTTGAACAGAAATTCAAGATAATCAGCTTTCGATGCTGATGTTATGAGTATAGGCACATGTCTTTTCTGACTTCTCTTTCGGATGGCGTTACCAAGCTTCCGTAAGATTCTCTTTGCTTCTCCTTCATCAACGTCTTGAGTAAATAGATTAAAGATGTCATTGATTACAAAGAGCTGTGGATGGTATGCATCGAAAACTTCCTCTGCATCTTTGCTTACCAACTGCAAAAGCTCATAGGGAGTAAAAGCACGTGATATGATGATTCTATCCAATGCTCTATCAAAGTCTAACCCATACTCACGTGCTATAGATGTGAAGAGATAAATGTCAAAACTATTTCCTCCATCGATGAACAGAGCCCTGCCTTCAAACCCTCCAAATTGTTCTGGAAGCTGAGCCCTGACACAGTACTTCTCAGCAATTAGAAGGGGCAGTTTTGAACCTTTGATCAGCGTAATATTATCTGGAGCAAGACCTCCAATCAGGGTATCAACGAAAGTTATGCCAGATGACAGACCGAATAACGACCTAGCTGTCGTAAACCTTACAGGATATTTTACTTCATTTTTCCTTAGCTTTATTTTTGGATGCATCCAGAACTGTGTATCAACAGGAACCTCAGCTGTCCTATAGGCTAAGTTTACTGCCAGTTCCTGCATGCATGAAGGACACTTCTCATGAACTAGGATGTCAATCTGCCTTTGCGGGAAGCGGTCTTCGCTAACTGCGAGAACTTGGAAGCAAGCTTTACAATGATAAATAAGAAAGTAGCTTCTAAACTGGGATGTACCAAGAAAGTCCTGTTCGGTGAATAGCTCACGCTGTCTTACTACTGCCAAACCTACTTTTACCTCCTAATTAGAAGCCTTGGACTTCTTTTCCTCTGCGTCCACAACTCCCTTCTCCGAAACTGTAAAGACAGCTTCTGAATATGGATGGTATGGACTATCGATCATTATTGCCTTTCTATTGCTGCCGCTCTTCCGTAAGTAAACTCTGTAGGTGCATGCATGGCCTACAATGTGCCCTCCTGCAGGCTTCGTAGGATCTCCGAAGAACGTGTCTGGCTGGCTCATGACTTGATTCGTAACAACAATAGCTACATTGTAGATATCAGCAGTCCGTATCAGTTTGTGTAGAAGAGAGTTGAGCCTCTGCTGCCTTTCGGCTAAAGTTCCTCTGCCGGTAAATTCTGCTCGATGCAGGCTCATGATGCTGTCAACAATGATTAATTTGATTTTGTTCTGCTCAATGTATTTGCCCAAAGATTGAATGATCAATTCTAGATGCGATGAATTGTAGACCTTTGAAACCATGGTGTTCTGAAGAACCTGCTTTTTATCATAGCCTCTTGCCTCTGCGATTTGTTGTAAACGCTCAGGTCTGAAAGTCGATTCTGTATCCAGATAGATCGCTCCTCCGCCAAAGCCTCCCTCCTCGGGAGGAAGATGGCACGTAGCACACAGAGTATGAGCAAGCTGCGTCTTACCACTGCCAAACTCTCCGAATAGTTCTGTAATAGCCTGTGTCTCTATTCCTC
>JACPBJ010000142.1 GCA_016180375.1 Nitrososphaerota archaeon
GTTACCGTAAGTGCTATTGAGTTCGATGGAATGAAGCTAAGATTCTTGGAGTTCTGGCAAATTATCGTATCGTAAAACTTCTTTCCCACGTTTCTTGGGCTGGATTGCACGTTATGAAAGCTTTTTCGAGGCAAGATTGAATTTATTTCCCCCCTTATGTTATACTAAACCCTTTCATCACTGTCGGTATGCGGATGACTAGTGGCAATAACGACCAGTATTCAGGCAGTGTTTTCAGTATCATCCTAGCTTTTCCCAAGTAGAAGTTTGTGATATCAAGTTCGCCTACAAGTTTCCATATTCCGTTGCTTCTGTGAAGAATTCCGTATGTTAATCAAGGATAAATCTGGCTTGTTATCTTAGCGGCCAAGAGCTGACTACAAATGGAAGGTCCTCCAAAAAGAGTGATTTTGCATGTCGATTTAGATTATTTCTATGCCCAAGTTGAAGAGAGGGAGAACCCTTCACTTAAAGACAAACCCGTAATTGTATGCGTCTTTTCTGGTAGAACTGAGGATAGCGTGGAGATTCTAAGAAATTTTGCTGATAAATTTCAGCAGGTTGGTATTGATGAGGCGTTCTTAGATGTCACCCAGAGAACTGGAGGGGATTTTATGAAGGCAGAGGAACTTGGCAATCGAATAAAACAGGAAGTTAGGTTGAAAGAGATGCTTACATGTTCAATTGGTGTAGGTCCAAATAAATTAGTCGCAAAAATGGCTTCGGATTTGCAGAAGCCTTATGGTCTTACGGTTGTCCCCCCTGAAAGTGTTCAGAGTTTTCTTGCTCCTCTGCCTGTTGGAAAGCTATTTCTCATAGGACCGAAGACTGAAGAGAAACTCAATGATATTGAGGTAAAGACAATTGGGGAGCTTGCTGAAGTAACTATTGATAGACTTGTTAACGAATTCGGAGAGAAGTTCGGTGAGTATCTGTATAGAGCTTCTAGGGGAATTGATAGCGCTCCGGTGCTCGAGCGCGAGATAACTCAGATCTCAAGAATTGCGACGCTGAAGCAAAATACAAGACAGATGAATGAGATTCTACCGGTGTTGAATGCTTTGGCAGAAGATGTTCATAGGAAGTCTCTAGATGAGAACAAGGATTTCAAGACAATTAGTATAATTGCAATATTGAAAGATCTTTCAATTCATACAAGAAGCAAGACGTTAGCATCTACGAATTCGCTTGAGGTCCTCAAGAATGTCATAGTAGAACTCTTTGAATCGTTTTTAGCTGAGGAACAAAATATTGCTGTGAGAAGAGTTGGTGTTAAGGTCTCTGGACTCGAAGTAAAAACAGGGCAGACTTCGCTCGTCGACTTCGGAAAGATGTAAGAAGATGAAAATCGCGCTTCTTACAGATCAGGCTAAACCAGTTAGTGGTTTTGATTACTGTTTCTATGAGGCGAAGCAAGTTACAGGTAAAATCAGAAAGCCTGCCGGAGGGATGTTCAATATCATTACGTGTTTTGCGGACAATATAGCTATTAGAGAGCATCCAGATTGGGTTGCAGTTTCTGAGAAAGGTAAGGCTCTAAGATCGAATCAAAACTTGAGGTTGCTCTGGGATTGGGTCTGCCCTACAAACGAGAAGTTTGTGGAGAATATGCTTGGACTTGTAGCAGATGTTTCAAGACAGGATGTTCTTGGTATAAGACTAGATTGTGCTCAGTTCACAAGAGAAGGATTCTGCAGGTGCAATAGATGTGTAAACATGAAGAAGCGCGAAGAGAGTTGGGAGGATTTTCGTGCTTCAATTATAACAGATTTTGTCAAGCAGGCGGCAAAGGCCTCTAAAGTACCGCTTATGATTGGGCTTGAACCTGATCCAGCATTCTTACAGGAGAGATTCGGTCAGGATGTTGATTCGTTTAGCAGGTATGTAGATTCTTTCTGTGTTCCAATATACATGGATTATTCGATTGTGTACTGGTGTGATATCATTGCTTACGCATTCAGGATGAATGTACGAAAGGAACTTGTAATAGATCTCTACGCTGGTTATCCAAGGAAGTCCATAGAGGATTTGTTCAAAGCAATATTAGCAGTTGCGAATTATGCTGATACGATCCTGCTTTCGACATTCGATTATACTCTAGGTGAGCATATAATGAATTTATTAAAGGATGAAAAGTTCTATAATGTCGCAAGGCAAAGAGAATGCAAGCCTGTTCTTACCTTACTGGATAGATTGAGAACGTAATGTGAAGCACCTCATAACGAAGTTTCATTTGTGAAATTCATAGCAACCTCTATAAACAACGAAATTACAATCACATCTACAGGACGTAAAAACATGAGTTACGGATACGGACGAAACAGAGGTTACGGAGGACGTGGCAACTCTTCTGGCTTCAACTCTGGTTTCAGGCCATTCAAGCCCAAGCCAGTCGAAGTCGGAAAGGAATACCAACTAGACATCACAGAGGTCTCCAAGAGAGGGGACGGCGTAGCCAAGATCGAAGGTTTCGTGATCTTCGTCTCTGGTGCAAAGGTAGGACAGAAAGCAACGGTCAAAATCACGAACGTAGCAAACAGGTTCGCCACAGCTGAACTAGTCTCTGTAGTAACGGAACAACCTGCTCAAGGTGAATCTGCACCACCAGCAGGAACGACTGAGAGTGCACCGGTAGAAAGCACTGAGAGCACGCCTCAGTAAAGGCAGAAATCAGGTATAAGGCGGTGCGGATTACTCTCGGCCGCCGAACTACTTTTTTTTATAATTCTTTCTTCAGGAATTCCCTGATCTTTTTCAGAAACTCTTCTGGATTCTCATCCTGCAGAAAGTGAGTTGATTTACTCACGGATTGCGCTTGAAAGTTCCTGTTGAATTTAAGGGTCTGAATTAATGCTTCTCTAGTGAAAATTGTGCTATGTTCTCCTCTGATGAGGAGTGTCGGACATTTTATTGTCTTTAGATAGGGTATTAAATCGATGTAAAGATTCTTCAGTGTCTTAATTACTGCGTTTCTATCATACTTCCATCGCAATCCTCGCTTAGTTTCAAAGAAGGCGTTTCTTATCCTATTCCATGCGGCGTCGTCACGATAGAATTGTGATCTTGCTTTAAGGTGCGCGAATGCTTCCTGTTCTGATTTAAAATCTTCCGGACTGCTCAAGACGAGTGCTTCAACGGCATCATAGATGCTCTTCGGTATCCCGTAGCCATAGTCCTCAATTATGAGTTTGGGAACTCTGTCAGGATGACTTGCGGCGAAAACTATTGCGTTTCTTCCTCCCATCGAATGACCCAAGAGTATTATTTTCTCGAATGAGAGAGTATCGATAAATTCAAGAATGTCTTTGCAGTATTCATGGACAGTATAACCGTCTTTAGGCTTGCTACTGTCTCCATGTCCTCTTTGATCCATTGCGATGAATCTATATTCGTTTGAGAGGCTCTCTGCAATTGCTTTCCAAGCATATGCAAGGGAACTTACGCCGTGTAAAGCAAGTATTGTTCGAATACCATTGCCCCATTGCAAATAGTGGAGTTTTATGTCTCCTGTTCTGACGAATCCTTCTGCTGGTTTCAAACCTTATTGCTGGTTCGTTGGTGGAGGTCTTTCTCCGAGGATTATGTTGATCGTCATCTTCTTGCCTTCTCGAAGGATTGTTATCGTTAGAGTGTCACCGGGTTTCTTGAACTCTTCAGAATATGCGATCACATCATCAATCTTTCTCACAACTGTGCCATCAACGCCAATTATCACGTCTCCCCCAATCGGAGTTGGGATGTTATCGACGTTTGCGCTTCTTGTACCTCCCTTTATTCCTGCTTTCTCGGCAGGACTCCCTGCAGTTACTTCAACTACTAATACTCCTCTTGTGGTGTTCAGCTTCATCGTTTCTGCTATTGTAGGTGATACATCAGTGCCAGTGATTCCGAGGTATGGATGCTTGTACGTACCGCCAGCAAGTAATGATGGGATTACCCTCTTCACAGCGCTAACAGGTATTGTCAATCCTACTCCTTGGAACCCCCCGGTTTGTGTAACTCCTGCGCTAGTCACGCCGAGAACTTCACCATTCAGGTTCAGTAATGGCCCTCCAGAATTGCCGGGGTTGATCGGAGCGTCTATTTGGATGACGTTGGGAATAGAGTAGCGGGTCCCCGGTGCCTGAAGGAGCCTTCCTACCTGACTTACTATGCCTTGAGTCATCGAACCAGCAAGACCGAATGGAGCTCCAACTGCGACTACACGCTCGCCAACTCTGAGTTTTAAAGAATCTCCTAGAGAGAGAGGCTTCAGTTTAACGCTCTGTGTAGTCGTAACCAAAATAACCGCGAGGTCAGAATACTGATCGGTTCCGACGACTTTGCCTCTGAGCATGGTTCCGTCCTCCAGAATGACCTCCACATTCTCAGTTCCCTGAACTACATGGAAATTAGTAACAACGTGATTCTCGTTGTCGTACACCCAACCGGAGCCTCCAGCATCACCAGCCCTGATTTGAACTACAGAGCCTTTCACTCTGTCATATAGGTCAGAGAGATCTGCTGTTGTGAGGGCTTTTCCATTGCCTTGGGGCTGAGGTGCATTTACCACACCTTCCTGAACCTTATTCTGAACATCAACTATTTTGCTTTACATGTTCTGGATGACGGTCTGCAGGCTTTTGACTTCAACATTCAGCGAATCAATTTTGTTTGTGAGATCTTTGACCTGATTGGCTTGGTTTAAAGAATAGCCTCCAAAGAAACCTCCGATAATTACAAGTACGATTATTACTACGACGTAAGCAGTCGTCCTTCTGGGTGCACGGTCTGTAGTCTGCATTATTTGGTGTAATTATCTTATAAGATATAATCGTTATTCCGATTCTTGCAAATTCTAGTAGCCATATTTGTGGTATCTAGCTACCGCGTAAAGAATTGCGTCGTGCCCGGTGAGTTCCCCAGCAAGGTTCTTTGCAAGGTCTGCTGCCGTAATTATCCCTACAAGTTTCCCATTTGCGACTACCGGCAACCTTCTTACATCGTTTATCATCATTTTTTTCGCTGCTTCCCTCACTGAAGTATTAGGGGTCGTAGTTACAAGAGGTTTTGACATGATATCTGCGACTCTGGTGCTCTTTGGATCCTTCTTTGCGGCTATGACCTTTCTAACAAGGTCTCTCTCGGTTAGAATCCCTACGGGGGAACCTTTCGAAACTACCATCAATGCACCGATACCCTTCTCCCTCATCTTCACGGCGGCATTAAGTGCTCGATCTTCTGGTTCTACAGTAACGACATTCTTTGTCATTATGTCTTTGACCTTAGACATCTTCTCACCGGATCTTGATGTAACTGTAAGCGTCTCTCGTTGTTTCGAAGGCGTAATGCACCTTCTGAAAATCTTTCCTGAACTGGAGGACGTCTTTCTTTACTCGTGCAGGTTCTTCTTTTTTGGCGATGATTCTTATAACGAAGTCAGCGATTTCCTGCATCTCAGACTCCTTCATACCAAGCCTCGTAACCTCTTGGGTGCCGAACCTGAGTCCTCCCGGATGCATGTAGTGCCTACCCGCTTGTATATCGCCAGGCAGTAGTTGTCTGTTCGCGATGATGTTAGCCTTCTCGAGTTCCTTTTCCAATGTGCCTCCATCTCCATACTTGCTTATGTCAAGCGCAATCTGGTGCGATTTTGTGAACCCATGTTTTTCGCCAAGTACGTCGATATTCTTATCGTGTAACGCTTGTGCAAGCGCCTGCGCATTCTTTACTATTTGAGATGTGTAATCTCTCCCGAATTCGATCATTTCAGCGAATGCTATCGCCTTTGCAGCAACACTGTGAAGATGGTGATTGCTCGTGTTACCTGGGAAGACGGCCTTCTTTATCTGCTCAGCATATTTGTCATATGACAGAACTATGCCTCCTTGAGGGCCTGGAAGGGTTTTGTGTGTGCTTAGCGTTAC
>JACPBJ010000143.1 GCA_016180375.1 Nitrososphaerota archaeon
TATCTGCAATTATCTCAGTAAACGTATCGCCAGAGGAAATCATAGAAAAACTCTATGACTTGGGCTCTGTCCATTTCACTGACGCAAAAGAGGACCTAAAGCGAGACGGAACCAGAGTGTTCGTCGATGGAAGATTGGTTGGTTATTACAAAGACGGCGAGAAGCTGGTAGAATCACTTCGTGAACTAAGACGAAGCTCAAAGATACATCCGCACGTTGGAATTTCATTTCACAAATCAAATGTCGAGGGAGCAACAAAGCGACTCTATGTCAATTGCAACGCAGGCCGTGTACTGCGTCCTCTAATCGTAATTAAAGACGGAAAATCCCTTCTGACACCTGAGTTAATTGACAAAGTATCAAAGAAACTGATGTCTTGGAACGACCTTCTTAGAATGGGGGTAATTGAGCTAAACGACGCAAACGAGGAAGAAAACTGCTTCCTTACGCTTGATGACAAGGACACCAAAAAGTACACCCATCTTGAGATATTCCCATCTGCAATCTTAGGAGCTGGCGCATCAATCATTCCATATCCTGAACACAACCAGTCACCAAGAAACACATACGAGTCTGCAATGGCAAAACAAAGTCTTGGATTCTCAACTCCAATGATGAACACAAGCACCTATGTCAGACAGCACTTCATGTGGTATCCACAAACACCGATTGTCACTACAAAAGCAATGAACTTACTTGGACTAGAAGACCGACCGGCAGGACAAAACTGTGTTGTCGCGGTATTGCCGTTTGACGGTTACAACATTGAGGACGCAATTGTAATTAGCAAAGCGGCAGTAGACAGGGGCCTTGGACGAACATTCTTCTTTAGAATCTATGAGGCAGAAGCAAAGCAGTATCCTGGCGGAATGCGCGACAACTTTGAAATTCCAAATGCCGAAGATAACATCCGTGGTTACAAGGGAGAAAAAGCATATCGATTACTAGAAGAAGACGGCGTCATCGCAACAGAATCTCCAGCAACTGGCGGAGACATTTTGATTGGAAAAACAAGCCCGCCAAGATTCATGGAAGAATACCGTGAGTTTGAGTCAAAGGGTCCATACAGACGTGACACCTCAATAGGTGTCAGACCGTCAGAGACTGGCGTAGTAGACACTGTTGTCATGACCCAATCCAACGAAGGCGGAAAAATGTACAAGATTAGAGTAAGAGACATGAGAATTCCAGAAATTGGCGACAAGTTTGCATCAAGACACGGACAGAAAGGTGTCATTGGAATCTTGGCAAGATATGAAGACTTGCCGTACACGGCAGAAGGCGTAATTCCGGACGTTTTGATTAACCCGCACGCATTCCCGTCTCGTATGACCGTCGGAATGTTCATGGAGTCCATTTCAGGCAAGGCAGCAGCACAACGAGGAACCAAATTCGATGGCTCTGCATTTGTCGGAGAAAAAATGGATGAGATCAAAACCGCACTAGAAGGCAGCGGACTGAAATATTCTGGTAAAGAAGTAATGTATGACGGAAGAACTGGAAAAGCATTCCCAGTCGAGGTCTTCATGGGAGTTGTATACTATCAAAAGCTTCACCACATGGTTGCAGACAAAATTCACGCAAGAGCAAGAGGCCAGGTACAAATGCTCACAAAGCAGCCAACAGAGGGACGAGCAAGAGGCGGAGGTCTGAGATTTGGTGAAATGGAACGAGACTGCCTTATCGCATATGGTGCATCAATGATCCTAAAAGACAGATTACTTGACGAGTCGGACAAAGCAGAAATCTATGTCTGCGAAAGATGCGGACTTGTAGCATATCATGATGTTAAACAAAGAAAATACGTCTGCCGAGTCTGTGGAGACAAGGCAAAGGTTTCCTCAGTTTCTGTAGCGTATGCGTTTAAGCTATTGCTCCAAGAAATGCAGAGCCTCAACGTGGCACCAAGACTAATGATCAAGGAGAGGGTGTAATTGTCAGTTCAAACAGTAAAAGCAATCGATGGAATAAGATTCTCAGTCTGGTCTCCAACTGAAATTAGAAAATATTCTGTTGCAGAAATAACTGCACCTGAAACATATGATGAGGACGGAATGGCAGTCCAAGGCGGACTGATGGACGGACGACTTGGAACACTAGAGCCGGGACAAAAATGTCTCACATGCGGAAACACCGCAGCAAGATGCCCTGGGCACTTTGGCCACATCGAACTGGCAGAGCCAGTCCTGCACATTGCATTTATCGATAACATTCACAAACTGCTGTTGGCGACATGCCGCTCTTGCTCAAGACTAAAGCTTCCTCAAGAAGACCTTGACAATCACACCCAAGTCCAAAAGCAAAAGGCAGCATATACTATTTTGTCGCAGAAAAGAATTCCAGACGAAATTCTGGACAAGGCAAAAAAGGCAAAAGAATGCCCTCACTGCGGCAAGCCACAATACGATATGATTTTCACAAAGCCGACAATCTTCATCGAAAAAACAGAAATCGGAGAGCACAGATTACTCCCAATTACAATTAGGGAAAGATTCACGCAAATTAGAGACGAAGATCTAAGGCTGCTTGGATATGACCCAAACACCGCAAGACCAGAATGGTTCATCTTGCAGGTATTGCCAGTTCCACCGGTAACTGTAAGACCGTCAATTATTCTAGAGACTGGAATCAGATCAGAAGACGACCTTACTCACAAAATGGTCGACATCATACGAGTTAACCAAAGACTAAAGGAAAGCAAGGATGCAGGAACTCCTCCACTCATTGTTCAGGACCTAGTTGACTTGCTCCAATATCACACCACGACATACTTTGACAACGAAGTATCTGGCATCCCACAGGCACACCACCGCTCAGGTAGACCACTAAAGACACTGACGCAAAGACTCAAAGGAAAAGAGGGAAGATTCAGGGGATCACTTTCAGGAAAAAGAGTCGACTTTTCAAGCAGAACTGTAATCTCGCCAGACCCAAGCTTGGACCTATCAGAGGTAGGAGTCCCAGAGGCTGTTGCGAAAAAACTAACCATTCCAGAAATTATCACAGAATGGAACATTGAACGAATGCGAGAACTTGTAATTAACGGACCTGATACATTCCCAGGAGTAAACTACATTGTCAGACCTGACGGCGTAAAAATCAGACTTGACTTCGTAGAGGACCGCTCTGTCATAGCTCAGAATCTAGAGGTTGGATATCTTGTCGAAAGACATCTCTCAAACGGAGACATTGTCATGTTCAACAGACAGCCATCGCTTCACCAAATGTCAATTATGGCTCACTATGTGCGCGTTTTGCCAGGCAAAACATTCAGACTTCACCCATCAGTATGCCCACCATACAACGCAGACTTTGATGGGGACGAAATGAACCTGCACGTACCGCAAAGCGAGGAAGCAAGAGCGGAAGCAATCTTGCTCATGAGGGTACAAGACCAAATCATCTCTCCAAGATACGGAGGCCCAATCATTGGCGCACTAAGGGACTTTATCACAGGATCATACCTGATGACAAAGGACGACACTGTCATCCCACCACAGGAATTTGCAAACTATGCGATGCTTGGAGGATTTGAGGGCGCACTACCAGAACCTGCAGTCAAAGGAAAGGACGGACCAATGTATTCTGGAAAACAACTCTTCTCGCTATTTCTGCCAAAGGACTTTAACTATATTCTGACATCCAAGTGGTCCAAGGGAACAAAGGGACAGGCAAAAGATGTTGTCATTAAAAACGGAGAACTAATCAGCGGAGTAATTGACAAAGCATCAATCGGAGCTGAAGAGCCAGAAAGTGTACTGCACAGAATCGTAAAGGACTATGGCAACGCAATAGGAAAACAATTCTTAAACTCTGTTTTGATTATCGCAAAACAATTCATCACTCACTATGGATTCAGCTATGGTTATGCAGACCTTGAACTGTCCGAGAAAGTAAAGGGCGACATTCATGCAGGAATTCAGGAAACATACGACACCGTATATGATTTGATTTCACAAGCAAAGAAAGGCACACTAAAGCTCACAAGGGGTCTATCTGCAGATGAGGCACTGGAAGCATACATTGTAAATGAGCTGTCCAAGGCAAGAGACAAGGCAGGTAACACAGCAGACCAACAACTTGACCAAAAGAACGCCGCAAGAATCATGGCAACAACTGGCGCAAGAGGCTCATCGCTAAACATCGGTCAGATGGCAGGTGCACTGGGTCAGCAATCAATTCGTGGTAATAGACTAAACAAAGGATACAGCAATCGTGCATTGCCTCACTTTAAGGAAAACGAGGACAACCCAGATGCACACGGATTTGTAAAATCAAACTATAGGGATGGCCTGTCAACAATAGAATTCTTCTTCCACGCAATGGGTGGACGAGAGGGACTTGTAGATACTGCAGTCAGAACCCAACAAAGCGGTTACATGCAGCGAAGACTCATCAACGCGCTAGAGCACATCAAGCTAGAATACGACGGAACCGTACGAGACCCGCACGGACACATCATCCAGTTCCTGTATGGTGAGGACGGAGTGGACGTTCAAAAAAGCGACCACGGTGAGGCATTTAACATTACCCGACTGGTAGAGTCAGAAACAATTGTTGATACTGGCAAGAAATCAGTAAAAGACGAACAAGAAGAATTACTCAAAAAATACACCAAGACATTCAACCCAAGACTGACAAGACTAGTCGAGGAAGGAATCACCCAGTCAAAATTATCAAGAGACGGAATAGAAAAAGTTCTCAAAAAATCACTTGACTTGTACAACAAGGCAAAGGCAGAACCAGGACAAGCAGTCGGCATAGTGACTGCCCAGTCAATTGGTGAGCCGGGAACCCAGATGACACTTAGAACATTCCACTTTGCAGGAATCAGAGAAAGAAACGTAACCTTGGGTCTTCCAAGATTAATTGAACTAGTGGACGCAAGAAAGAAACCAGTTACACCAACAATGGACATCTACCTTGAGGAAAAATACAAAAAATCAAGAGAGAAAGCAATCGAAGTTGCACGAAACACACTGCAAACCAAAGTATCTGCATTGCTATCAAACGTAGATACCAACTATACCAACGAGATTACACTTGAAGTAAGTCCTGGCGCATTAAACCAGAGAGGCTGCACCGTGGAGGAAGTCGAGGCAGCACTGTCATCAAACAAGAAATTCAAAATTGAAACAAGTGGAAACACCCTGACACTAAATCTTGCAGAAGAAGGCGATGCGCCAACTGTGATTGCAATTAGAAACAAGGTCCTAAACACAATAGTAAAAGGAGTTCCAGACATCACCAGAGTTACAGTTGCACAAAAAGATGACGAGTGGGTCATCCAGACAACCGGATCTAACCTGCCAAAGGTGCTTGAAATTGATGGTATTGACAAAAGAAATGTCAGAACAAACAATGTCTTTGAAATCGCAGCAACGCTTGGAATCGAGGCTGCAAGAAACGCAATGATTAACGAATTATCCTCAACTCTGGAAGACCAGGGACTGGAAGTCGACGCAAGATACATCATGTTGGTATCCGATATGATGTGTTCACGTGGATACTTGCAACAAATAGGAAGACACGGAATCGCAGGAACCAAAGACAGCGTCTTGGCAAGAGCGGCATTCGAAATCACCGTTGTTGACCTGTTCATGCAGGTCTCCAAAAGCTAGTCTTTCAAGTTCTAACCGCTAAATTTTGCAAGTTTTTCGTTTGGTATGAAATTTGATATTGGGAGGTCAAATTCTTCTAAACTGATAAATCCAATATTGGTGTAGATTTTGTTATTGGCAACAAGTCATCTGCTGTTTTTCGTTACATGCATTAGCCTGTTCACAGGTGTGTCTTTTGCACAAAGCGATCCGGATTATTACAAGCCTTATGCTCCAATATACACTGACAAACAGGTATACACTTGGACTGACAAAGTTCACATAACGATTGTCTCCCCATCTTGGAATGAAAACAAATACGCCATTGATTCAATTGGAGATGAGAGCGATCACCAAGTCAAAATATCCACTGCGAGCAATTCTCTTGGACCGTATAGACTCACAGAAACATCACCAAACAGCGGAACTTTTACAGGAGAGGTAACGCTAACTGGATTCTCACACGATGCAGATGGTGATGCTACAAACGATATCACATCCTCTTCTACTCAAACAGGCAGTGGACCAACCGATGGTAAGTTGTCTGCAAAAGACAACGATGGTCTTACTGTATCATTTGAGTTCAACGAAGATGAGACAGTAGTAGGATCTGCATTGATCAGATGGAATATTGGTGAGGTTAGCTG
>JACPBJ010000104.1 GCA_016180375.1 Nitrososphaerota archaeon
AGAGATTATTTCATCTTCGTTTGCCAGCTCGGCAGCTGCAGTTACCCTCTTGTCAATCGCAGCGGCTAGTGCTGTAGAGCCCCATACTACAAAGTGTTCACCCGCGAGAATTATTTTTCCCGGTGCAGCGGCACAAATCTTCAAGTGCTCCACCTACGAAAAGCTGATAGACGCGTATCCGACAACCGAATCCCTGCTGCCTCCTGTGTCTCCGCTCGTTGCATATTGCAGTAACTTGCCTTTGCTCACGCCGAGCATCTTTGAAACTTTCATGACGGCTGCTATTGGTCCGTAGCCGCATGCACTAAGATCTAGTTTCCTTAAAGTTTCGTAATGCGCATCAATGTCCAAGTTTTGAATGACCTTTATGAGCTCGTTATCCTTCTTGCTCGCAACCTCGTGAGGTTCATAGTGTGTGAGATCTGACGATGCTATTACAAATGCATTCCATTTTGGCGCAATCTTTGCTATGGCTTGTCCAACCTCTTCCGCGGTCTTCTGATCCTGAAGGAGCATCGAAACAGGTAGAATCCTGAAGGGCTTGCTGAATATAAATTGAAGGAATGGTATCTGAACTTCTATCGAATGCTCCTGCATATGCGAAATGTCATCAACGTCTATTATTCCCGAAGCCTCTACCAATTCCTTAGCGGCATCTCTAGCTATTGGAACTTCGCCCAGAGGCGTAAGCCATGATTTGGCCGCTGGAACTGCAACTCCACTACCAATTCCATAGTGGTTCGGGCCTATTATTATGACTAGTTCGGGGTTCAAGCCTGATAAAGCAAGATAACTATGCGCAGCTACCGGTCCTGAATAAATGTAGCCGGCGTGAGGGCAGACTAGGCCAAGAATCTTGGACTTTTCAGCAGGAGGGAGCTTCTGAGGGCCGATGCTATGAAGAAAGCACTCGGAAATAGTCTTCCTCAATGTGTCGGGATGAGAGGGATAGAACTGTCCTGCGACTGCAGGCCTTCTGACTGTTGAGCTCACAAATCCCTATCTGCCCTAGCTTGGGCTATTCTACTACTTCCTCAACTAGCTTGGTCTCGAAGTCTTCTATCGTATACTTCAGAGGTTCATCTGCTTTCAAGGCGCCCGAGTGTATCAGCACCGACCTTGCAAGTAACCACATTACCGCTGCCAGAGCCTTCCTGCCCCTATTGTTTGCAGGGATTACGTAGTCCACGTTAGCGGTTACGTTATCGGTGTCGCATATGGCGATGATCGGCACGCCAACTTTAGAGGCTTCGTCTATCGCTTGAAAGTCCATCGCTGGGTCAGTCACTAGTACGACATCAGGATCGATATGCTTTGGATACAATGGATTGGTTAAAGTTCCGGGCATGAACCTTCCAGCAATTGGTTTTGCTCCGGTAAGCTCACAGAACTTCTCTACAGGAGTCTTTCCATATTCTCTTGACGAATATACTACGACCCTGCTGATGTCGAACCTGGCAATGAACCTCCCTGCAGTTTCTATTCTCTCAAGGCTCTTCCCAATGTCGATGACATGAAGACCGTCAGCTCGTGTTCTGCTCACAAACGGAGCCATCGACTTTGTTCTAACTAGCGTTCCGACTCTGATGCCTGTTGAGAGAAGCACCTTCTCTGAGACCTGCGAGGTTATTTGGCGCTCCGCAGATCCGGTCTCCTCTCCTTCATCCTCTATAGATCTTCTTTCCATGCTTACACCACAAACTTTGCCATAGGAACCTGCTCGCCCTCGTTTATAAGTCTAGAATCATTTATGCGTATCAGCTCATTAAGTTTAGCAACCCTTTCTCCTCCAACAACGCCGGATTTCATCATCAACGAATGAGTACCAACCGCGATATGGGCAAGATGCTGATCCGGAGAATCGCCAGACCTGTGCGAAGTAATTACAGCATATTGGTTCTGTCTTGCTGTCTTGGCGAACTCCAAAGCATCGCCTAGAGTTCCTACTTGGTTCACCTTCAGTATTACCCCATTTCCCGCTCCCAATCTAGCCCCCTTCCTGAGCCTATTAGTATTCGTGACAAAGAGATCGTCGCCAGCAACTATGCACCCTTTGGCTTCGGATGTTATCCGGCTAAACTCTTCGAAGGCCTCTTCATGGACAGGATCTTCGATGTATATGAGATCATATTTGTCTATTAACTCAAGAACATACTCTAACTGCTGCTCGGGAGTCAGTTTTTTTCCTGCTCGGAAGTAATTGTAGATTTTATGCTTTGGATCCCACATCGATGAAGAGGCCACGTCAAGACCTAATCTTACCTCTAAGCCAAGTTTATGGGACACCCTAGAAACCGCTTCGTAAGTGATCTCCAGAGCCTGAGAATTATTCACAGGGTAGGCCCAAGCGCCCTCATCGCCTTTGCCCCCACTGAACTTTGGATCACGTTTCTCGATTATCCTCCTTACTTCTCTGTGAACTTCAACATTGGCCATTAGCGCATCAGCAATGTTCTTGGCGCCTTTGGGGCACGCAAGGAATTCCTGAATGTCTGGAGATCCTTCCCCAGCATGCTTACCTCCTCCGAAAACGTTGCCGAGAGGATATGGTAGAGCGATATTCTTTCCATTAGATAAAAGCGCATAAAGAGGGATGTTTCTTTTCTTTGCCGCTGCTTCTGCCGCGGCTATTGAGATTGCATATGCCGCTGAGCCTCCAATTCTACTGAAATTCTCGGTTCCATCAATCTTGTGGAGTAACTTTGAGAGCTCGTAAGCATCTGAAGCATCAGCGCCGATTAGTTTCTTCTTGTAGGTTTCAAGAACCTTGCATGTCTTCCTCGCATCTCCACCAACGAGCCCCACAGCTTCGTGCTTACCAGTGCTGGCGCCGGTAGGCGCCGTTGCCCTTCCAACATGACCATCGACTTGTACTTCAGCCTCGATAGTTTGAGATCCTCTGCTGTCATAGCATACCCTTGCTGTGATGTTCTTAATTGTGCAAACAGACAAACGCTTCCCTACGGTTGTTCTGTTTCGAATTCAGCCCTTCTGGTAGATAGTGATTCGTAGTAAGGCAGCACTTGATCAATGGTGTTTGTCGCAGCTAGCAGCATCCTTCTGCAGCAGTAGCGCTTTATCTTCATGGATGTTAGAGCTTTCCCTGCATCCTCGCCTTCCTTGAGCCGCCTTTGTAATTCATCATACTTGTCTCCAACGAGCGAGCCGCATGTGAAGCACCTGACGGGAATGAGCATTTTTACAAATTCACCTCTATATCACAACATCTAACGGTAGGATTTCTGCTTCCTTCTCCTTGAGCCAGGCCCTCCAAACTTCTTGGGCTCTGTCTGCCTTGGATCTCCAGAAAGCAGATGCTTGTCAAATTCAGCAATCCTATGCCTTAGATCCTTACTCTTGAAGTATTCAACTAGGCCTTTTGATACTGCGATAGCTGTCGCCTCTGCTTGACCTATTACTCCTCCTCCCTGCACCCTAACATCTATGTCCACTTTATCCCTGAAATCTCCAGCTATTTGCAACGGCGTCATTATTCGATCCCTCGCAACCCAAGGCGTCATCATCTCAACAGGAACGTTGTTCACCCTGACCTTTCCGTTGCCAGGGAAGAAGGCGGCAGTCGCTCGTGCTGTCTTTCTCGAGCCGGAATAGAGCTTAGTCTTCTTCTGAGCGGTCATCTATCCTTTCCACCCTATCAACTTGGCAACCTCGCTAACAGGAGTGTAAAACGCAACGGGCTTCGTTGCCTTTGCATCGTCAAAACCAATAGGCTTTGAATTCTTGTATTGGTCTGGAATTCCATTAAACACGCGAAGGCGCTTCAACGCGTTGTCGCCCTTGGGCTTCCTCATTGGTAGCATTCCTCTAACCGTCCTTTTAATTATTCTCTCTGGAGTTCGAGGGTGATAGGGCCCTTGTATCGGGTTTGTGATGCTTCCGACTTCGAGCCACTCTTCCCATTCCTTCATTATGGAGGACCTAGAGCCAGAAAGCAGGGCCTTCTCAGCATTTAGAACTACTACTCTGTTTCCGTTTAGAGTCAGTTTCGCAATCTTAGAGCAAAGCCTTCCTGTTATGTGCCCCGTTGCATCCACTATAATTTGTTGAGTCTTTTGTATGCTAGCCTGCAATTATTCGAACACCCTTACCGTCAGCGAACTGCTCAGAAAGCTGAGCAAGTGAAAGAACCTTGCCTCCAACGCCCTCGATCTTACTCCTTGCAGAGCCCGAGAACTTCTCAGCACCAACTATCACTGGGTGCGTAATTTCGCCGCCCCCGAGCACCTTGCCGGGAACTGCGACAACATCATTTTTCTTAGTGTGCTTATTCAATTTACCCACATTCACCTGTGCATCCCTAGAAAGTTTTGTTGCTATGTCTTCCCAGATCTTAGCCTTCGCCTTCTTCGATTTTTTCTTCAGCGTCGCAACGAGCTCCTGATGCACTATGTTCTTTTGGTTCATCTATGCCAGCCCCTTTGCAGTAGCAAACTGGTTAAGTTTGTCGTGTAATATCTCTGCCGCCTTTGAGAGAATCGTCGGCGCTGTAAGTGAGCCAACCGATTCTATATACAATTCGAATTCATCTTCTTTGCCTGTCTCTGTCAAAACCGAAGCGGAGACTGGTTGCCACTTTGCATGATCCTTGCCCCTGCCAAGTTTGGCATACGCTTCAAGCTTTACCTTCTGCCCTGTTGCTAATTTCACTATCGGTATCTTGTCGCTGATAGGGATTACTTCCTTGTCCTCGGAAACCAGCTCGCCTGAATATATCGTAACAACTCTATCCCTTGCCTGTGCGTCAAGAACCAAGAGAACTCTGCACTTCGGGCAACCAAGAGGGCTCCTGCAATCGCACTGCTCAGGAAGGATGTATCTCTCCAGATCGGTCTTCAGTGGGAGGAGGCCGAGCCTGTGCGCCATCAATTCATCATACAGAACTGAAGAATTCTCAAGAATTACTACTTCATCTATCGCCATCGTGGGGACTTCGCTGATAGCGAACCTTCTTATGGCATTGGCATACGTTCTGTCAACGCCCTTCAGCCTAACGCGAACTGCGCTGTCAGATGATTCTAGGACTTCAATACTAACCGTAGCTAATCACCTTTCCAAATCGCCAAGAACATAAACGTCAAATGGCATTCTAAACCCTGTGTAGACAGCACTGTTTGAATATTGCGCTTAAAACCTTTCCCCCTAGGTTCTGATAGCTCTTCTGGTTATCCTTGCTCTTTTGCGCTGATGCTTGATCTAGGCTCTATGCTTTTGTAAAGATATGACATCTTATCTAGTTTGGCCAGATATTCAGCAAAGACAGGTGCTCCTTTGATGTGTGAAGCTGGCCTAGGTTTTCTTCCCAACGTATTGTGATCCCATTGTAGCATTGATAAAAGTGCGGCATGCGGGATTCGAACCCA
>JACPBJ010000105.1 GCA_016180375.1 Nitrososphaerota archaeon
GCACCAGATTCACGCCCATGACCTCTGGGACATAGACTGCTCTTGGAACACTGCACTGGCTGTTGTCAATGGCAAGAAGACAGTCTTCAAGGAATGCAAGGGTGGCTCTCTCTATGCTCTTGATGCTGCGACTGGTGAACCTATCTGGAAAACTGACTATTCTCCATACGCTAAGAGGGGAGCGCTTGCACCGAAACCAAACTATGAGGAGCTTCTAGATCCAAAGAGTGTGGCAGATATGACGAGGCCTTGGCTGTCCTATCCAGGCAATCAACCCAACTGGAGAAGAGTCGCAGGTGGTGCAGAATCGGATGTTGCAATAGCGTACGGAAAAGTATATTCTAGCATATTCCATTCATGGGGTTATCAGACCTTCAGCTCGGTCGAACCAACACAGAGGGGTTCCAGCGGCAGAGTTTCAGTTGCTGTACCTACTACACATCCGCGTAACACAACTCTATTTGCTCATGATCTCGCAACAGGAAGGCTGATCTGGAAGTATGATATAGACGAGGCAGGCATCAGAGGAGGAGCAACAGTTTCTGGAGGGCTAGTATGGATCCTTCCGAACGATGGAACGGTAAGAGCAATCGATGCAGAAACGGGCAAGCTGGTGTGGTCAAAGTTCCACGGAGTAGCAGCCCCTGTGCAGCCGGTCTTCGGTGCTGATGGCGACGGGAAGATGAAGATGTTCATGATGCTGGGTTCTGGAGGACTCATTGGAGGAGGAACACCGACTCCAGGTGCACTCCTCGCATATGGTCTGCCTGACCAGATACCCCAGCCGCAAGTGATTACCAAGGAAGTTCCCAAGGAAGTGGTCAAGGAAGTCGTCAAGGAAGTCGTCAAGGAGGTGCCGAAAGAAGTGATCAAAGAAGTTCCAAAAGAGGTCATCAAGGAAGTTCCCAAGGAAGTCATAAGAGAAGTCGTTAAAGAAGTGCCGAAGGAAGTAGTCAGGACTGTTACGGTGGAGACGATAAGCCCTATATCCTATGCAGCGATAGGGATCGGAGTCGTCCTAATAGTCATGGCAGGAGTTCTCTTCACGAGAAGGAAGGCCTAGCAGGGCCTTTCCCTATCTTTTCTAGAACCTTCATTCTATCAAGCCTGCAGAGCAACCATTCTGATAGGCAAGAATTCGACAATTGACTAGACGATATTATCTAATCGCAGAAAACTAATATTCCAGGATTGCCTTCCATTACTTATGGGACCTTGCGACGAAGAGGACATCAGGCTAGAATCTCTTCTGGAATGGTCCGTGTGCGGAAAACTTGAAGGCAAGGGAAAGCAGTTCTGCGAGGGTCTGATCAAAGAGCGTTTCTCTGAATTACTGAAGTGCGCAATTCCCGGTTCACTAACGGAATAGCTACGCTTTTCCTGACTATATTACCGCAATGACTGGACTCTGGCAGCCTGATTCACCGTTAGGAAGTAAGTAGCATGTAGAGCCGTCTCTAGCTCTAGCACTCTTTGTTATCTGCAGGTCTAATGCTGTACCTGCAGGAATCGAAGGCATACTGCTGCTAAAAAACTGTATGCTTGAGTAATCTAATACTAGAGTACTATACCCATAGGGCCTGCATCTTATAGTTCCGATTGCAAAGAAGCCGCCCGCACACACAACCCTCCTGTATAGGGGGATAGCTGGCGCCCCTGCGCAAAATATGTCTAGAGAGGATGCGATATAGGGTCAAAAGAGCTAAAGACTTAGCCTTAGGAGCATTCGTAATCCTGCTGACTGTAATCGTATCTATCAGGAGAAGAACCTAGGTGTATGCCACGATCCCCCCATCGTTTAACGGCCCCTAGCCCGGGGGGTACTAAACGATAGGGGGCCTCCATCTCAAAAGATATTGCTCATCAGATACCAGATTTCCTGACACTCGGTGCCAAGTCCCTAAGCGCACCAGAACCATGTTTTGTGTAGCAATAGAGTTTCGAAGAGATTAACCCTCTCAGATTCGGATGCCATGGAGGCTTATTTTTCCAGCATCCTTTCCATTTTGTTACGCTCAATATCTTTCTTGGTGCCGCCTGCAAAGGTTTGGTCTTGAACGCTCCTAATGTATGCAACGGCTTGCTTGAACGCACGTGGAAGGTAAACCGGCCGCACGCTTGTACCATGAAGGGCAAAACCGGACCTTGCTCGAAGAATAAAGAATAAGAGTCCAACCGAAATTGGGACCATAGGGATGGAGGTTGGGAGTGTATTTGCAATTTCGGGTTGGAGATTAATGCTGGATGTCAACGAGTTTATGAGCGGATCTCGCAAATTAATGTTTGATACTACCGGGAGTACGAGTCCCTCCAATCTTGCCATGAGGGTAGTTGAGAAGATTGGTCGCAAGTAGGGCTCGACGATCATCAATGCCGTGAGAGCCGATCCGATAAGTAGGGTCTTCCAAGGGTACCTCCTAATATGCTCAATGGAAGTGATGTTGGGGTAAGGGAGTTCAAGCACCCTCCGGGATAGAGAGCCATGTTGTATGAACAGCCTTCGATCGGTGGCTACCACCCTTCGCGAGCCAGATGACCAACTCTTGATCACCTGCTCTGGCTCTGACAGTGTAGATCTAACATCGGGCGGGATCTGCCCTAACCCGCTCTCTCTCACAAACGCTCGGGTTATCGACATATCTAAATCATCGATCAATTTCGAAAAAGTGAAGACACTTGCCCTGCTCCTTGCATTCGCTGCAAGCCTGTCTCGCAATGAGGGATCATCACACAATTTTTCAATTGTCTTTGCTGCCCCTTCTATGTCATCAGAACCTTTGACATGCATACCCTCCTGATCATTTCTAATAAGCCACGATTGACCGCCGACTGCGGAGGTGATAACGGGAACGCCTTGAAACATGAACTCAAGTTGCGATAATCCAAGAGCCTCAAGCCTGCTTAGAATAATGTTTAGAAACGATGCCTTGATCAGCAGCATTTTCTCCCTTTCATCAACTTCCCCTAAGTAGGTAACGTTTGATAGTCTTCGCGCGGCTTCCTTTACTCCATCAGCATATTTTGAATCCCCGTGACCTGCAATGACGAAGTGTATGTCTTGCCTGTGTTGTAACTTCTCCGCTATCTGAATTACTGCTTTAGGGTTCTTGCGTCCCTCAGTCGTCCCTAGATAAGATACTATTTTCACATCATTTTTCAGGTTCAGCCACTTGTAGAACTCCTCCGAGCCTAGGGCTGCAAACCTAAGGAAAGACTCATCGTCTACACCGCCTGGGAATAAATAGCACTTATCCCGATTCGCACCCATTCTAACCTTCGCTTCCTCTTCATAAGGTGTAACGACAAGCAGTAAGTTTGCAGCCCGGAATATCTGAGGAAGGGATATCTTATTCCAAGCGATCCTAAATGAGCGTTCAAGAAGAGAATACCTCTTTGGTGAGGGCTCTTGAAAATGAGACATATGGCAGAATACTACAGGATCTTGATATCCGCCTAAATCCCTGATGCTACGCCTCCACTCCACAAACTTTACAACATCCTCGGGGCCGTTCCAGAGCGTGCTATGGGTTATCAAGACATTTAGCTTAAGGTCGTTCACGATCCTCTCTAATGTGTGTATGAAGTCCCTGAAGACTATTCTACGGGGAGGCCATCTCGAAACATAGCTGTTCACCCTGATAACAGGAATCCCCAATTCATTATCTTCGGAATATGCATAATTCTTATCCTTCGGCAGACTTTCAGCGGGTATGATTTCGGTATCGTTGTGGTATAGGCTCGTGATCAGAAACGCATTATGTCCGATCTTCCTGAAGTACCTGACCATACGTTGAGCAACGAGTTCCTGCCCCTTGCTCATGCTCGTCTGATACATTATAACGCCTATTCGCTTCCTCAAGCACATCAACCATACGTTCTTTCAATAAAAAGATATTTACTCTAGATGGGCTCTTTCTTGGCAGGCTTACTATGGAAGTGGAACCGAGGTTTATCTATACTGTCATGTTAACGGCCTTGTTCGTATTCTTAGCCTTCATTACCCATAATGTTGTAGGTAAACAGCTAAAAGGGCTCGGAGGGTACAGAAGATTTCTCTATCTTTGGACGGTCGTCATAACTCTGGTGATCCTAGGCCAGATAGGCTACATATGGGGCTTATTTGACCTGCTGGTAGGTTCTCTCACTGCTGCCGGCGTCTTTGGTCTAATAATTGCTTTGGCCATTCTGCCCTTGTTGACAGATATGATAAATGGGATTCTTATTCATCTGGATAGAGAGATAGATATAGGAACAGACATCGAGATTGATGGCAAGAGAGGAATCATCGATGAAATTTCACTGACCAGAACGAAGATACTTAATGAAGAATACACTTTGCTAGTGCCGAACAGAAAGTTCAGGGAGAACGTCGTCATAATTAGGAAAAGAAAAGGTGCTATATGATGCCTCCAAGTGTATTCAAGTGAAGATAGAAGCCATTTTTACGGATTATGATGGTACACTAAGTTCAGCGCAAGTTCCTAGAGAAGAAGCATACGTAACACCCAGCCTGCTACGAGTTCTGCAAAAACTGAGTAGCAAGATACCGATAGCCGTGATCACAACAAAAGATTTAGGCTTTGTAAAGGAGAGAGTTCCCTTTGCCCATGCTATTGCTGCTGTATGTGGACTTGAGCTGCAAATTGGCGGCAAGCTGGTCTTGGATCAGCGTGTGAAGGGGAAAATCGAGCTAGTGAACAGCGCATATTATGATGTCGTCAAAAACATAGCGGTGATGGACGATAAGATAATCGTCGAGAGGAAAACTATTGGTAAAAGCGATTTGGTAGCCTTCTGTGTAGATTGGAGGATATCACACAATTGGGGAAAGTCTAAGAGGATTGTTAAGCCCGTTTTAACCAAATGCAAGAACCTAGGATTGTATGTTGTAGAGTCAAATCTTCATCCCTTTGCCGACGTTTATGCAATCAAGATCGATAAAGATACCGCCTTCCTAAAAGTGAAAAGAGGGCTTGGTTTGCACGGTCCCATCGTGTATCTGGGAGATTCAGAAGCCGATAATGCAGCCTTTAAGCTGGCAAATATCTCGATAGGAATCAAATACGGGAGGCCAGCTTCTAACCTGCAATGTCAATACCATATTAATTTTGATGAACTGGATGGGTTTCTTTCCAGTCTATTAGACTCAAATCTTGATTTCGTACCTAGCATGGCACAGGGATGAGTCTACTCCGATTACGTCCAAACACCCGTATTGCTTACTATCGCTAATCTAGTCGGGACTTCTAGTCAGGCTACTTTCTTCGTCTGGACAGGATTATTGTAATTCCTACTATAGCTGCCATTATTACCGCCCCGGTAACTATGGTGG